>JAGPBO010000169.1 GCA_018063305.1 Cyclobacteriaceae bacterium | reverse complement strand
GCAGAAACCACTATTTTTTGGTTCCGCAGAGATTTGCGCCTAAATGACAATGCAGGCTTATACTTTGCGCTTAAAGAAAATATGAATGTGTTGCCGGTGTTTATCTTCGACTCCGCTATTTTAGATAAGCTGGAAGATAAAAATGATAGGCGGGTCGCCTTTATTCACAAGGTATTAGTTTCATTAAAAGACTCCCTCGAAAAAATGGGGAGCTCATTACTTGTGGTACATGCTGAGCCGATAAATTTTTTTAATTCTATAACCCCACGAGCTGTTTACACAAATCATGACTATGAGCCGTATGCCCGTAACAGAGACAATAAGGTTGAAGGGATTCTACAACAGAAAAAAGTAATTTTCAAAACCTTTAAGGATCAGGTTATTTTTGAAAAGGATGAAATACTAAAATCAGATGCAAGCCCCTATACTATTTTTACTCCCTATAGTAAAAAGTGGAAGGCAGCATTAAAGCCGGCTAACTATAAGCCTTATAACGTTGAGGCATACACAATAAATTTTATGAAGACGATGCCCTTTCAGCTACCGTCTCTGGAGAGTATGGGCTTTAAAAATAGCGTCAACATATTTCCAGATAAAAAAATAAATACTTCAATTATCGATCGATATGACAAGCAAAGAAATTATCCGGGAGTGGAAGGAACTACTCAGCTTAGCGTACACCTTCGTTTTGGCACGATCAGCATACGGGAGGTTGTAAAAATTGGCAGCAAGTTGAACGAAACATTTTTGAACGAATTAATTTGGCGAGACTTTTATCAGATGATCTTGTGGCATTTTCCTTCCGTGGACAAAGCCTTTAAATCTGCTTATGACAACATTGTCTGGCGGAACAATGCGCAGGAGTTTGAGGCATGGTGCGAAGGCCGTACGGGTTATCCCATAGTGGATGCCGGCATGCGGGAACTGAACACCACCGGGTTTATGCATAATCGTGTGCGTATGGTAGTGGCCAGCTTTCTCACTAAGCATTTACTAATTGACTGGCGGTGGGGCGAGGCATACTTTGCTAATAAATTACTTGACTTTGACTTGGCATCAAACAATGGCGGGTGGAAGTGGGCAGCAGGCTGTGGCTGCGATGCAGCTCCTTACTTCAGGGTATTTAATCCATCCTTGCAAGCTCAAAAATTTGATCCGCAATCGGTCTACATTAAAAGATGGGTTCCTGAAGTGGATTCAGACCAATACAGCAGCCCAATAGTAGAACATGCATTTGCCAGAGCCCGCGCTATTGCCACCTATAAAGAGGCTTTAAAAAACAGCTAAGGATAAACAATTTGTAGCTCGGCTTGTTTTTACTGTGTGAAAATCTATAATCTCAAACGAAAACAATTAATTCCCGTAAGCCGGCAAGAGGCGTGGAAATTCTTTTCTGCCCCCGAAAATCTAAGTAAAATAACTCCGTCCGAAATGGGGTTTTGTATTCAATACATTTCCGGAGGAAATAAAACCTATGCCGGGCAGATTATAGCCTATCGGATAAAAATTTTACCAGGCTTATCCGTAAACTGGGTAACGGAGATTTCGCATGTTATAGATCAGCATTATTTTGTTGATGAGCAAAGAATGGGGCCTTATGCTTTTTGGCATCATCAACATCACTTTAATGAAATAGAAGGAGGCACAGAAATAACAGATGAAGTGAATTACGCAATACCTTTGGGTGTGCTTGGAAGACTCGTCCATTGGCTTTTTGTAGGACGAAAGGTAAAGGCTATTTTTAACTATCGATTTGCAGCCGTGGAAAGTTATTTTGGTAAGAATTATAATTGAGGAATACGACTTATGTGGGGTACCATTTTAATATGTTCAGGTATTGTGATAGCAACATTTTTATTTTGGGAATTTGTTGCCTGGTTTACACACAAATACATTATGCATGGTTTTCTTTGGACCTGGCATAAGTCACACCATTCCGTACACAATCACACCTTAGAAAAGAATGATTGGTTTGCTGTCGTGTTCAGTCTGCCATCTATTGCTTTATTCTATTACGGAAGTGTAGTCTCTTATAACCCGTATTGGTTGGCCGTTGGTTTAGGAATACTTTGCTATGGCATCTTTTATATTGTATTCCATGATTTTATGGTTCATCAGCGCATCAAGTGGAGTTCAAAAAGAAAGAGCAAATATTTAAAGAGAATGATCAATGCGCATTACATCCATCACAGTAAGCACACCAAAGAGAACTGCGAAGCCTTTGGATTTCTTTATGCACCTAAAAAATATGAGCCAGGAGAATTTAAACTTCGTCAGAAGAGACAGGAAACGCAATAATAAATTTTGAATCTAAAATATCTATATCTGATTATTGATTTAGGAGCTATTTCGCTTCCGTTTATATTTAGCTTTCATCCTAAAGCTAACTTTTCTAAAAAATGGAAATACGTTTGGCCTGCTATTTTTGTCCCTGCCTTACTTTTTTTGGTCTGGGATGCGTTGTTCACAAGCATGGGCATATGGGGCTTTAACCCCGAATATCTTGTTGGAATTTATTTTTATGGATTGCCGATAGAAGAAATCCTCTTTTTTATTTGCGTTCCTTATGCCTGCCTATTCACCTATGAAGCAGTAGGACATTTTTCAAAAAAAGGCTATCTCCAACCTCACGCAAAGACTATAACGCAAACTCTGATTGTCCTGCTTTTTCTAGTTGGTATATTGAACATCACCCGGTGGTACACTTTTACAACTTTTATTAGCTGTTCAGCTTTTTTAGTACTGATCATTACCAAGGTTAAAGCAATGTATCTGGGCAAATTCTATTTATCTTATCTTTGGATACTCATCCCATTCTTTCTGGTGAACGGTATACTAACCGGCACAGGCTTAGAAAACCCAGTGGTTTGGTATAACAATGATGAAAACCTTGGTATTCGATTACTTTCAATTCCACTTGAAGATGTTGTCTATGGAATGCTACTGATTCTTATGAATATAACAATTTTTGAATGGCTACAGGCCAAGGATAAATTACCGGTCAAAAATTAATACACCAATCAAGAGACCTGTTGGCACTGGAGGTCCATTTATCCGGAGATCATTACAAATCGTACCGTGGACTATGCAAAGTGGATAAGGGTATTTTATAGTAACTTGCTCAGGTCACAGTTGAATCTGAAATGAAAAAACCCGAGAGCCAAATACTAAAAGATGTTGATCTGAGAAAGACTTCCAGCCGGGCCACCATTCTCGGGCTTTTTATGAGAAATCCTTTTGCCCTATCCTATTCTGACATTGAACATCAAATAGCAGATACGATAGACCGGGTAACCGTATATCGAACGCTAAAAACTTTTCTTGATCGAGGAGTGATTCATAAAGTTTTAGATGACGAAGGGGGATTAAAGTATGCCCTTTGCAGTAAGCCGTGCTCTACGGTAGAACATCACCACGAGCATGTACATTTCAAGTGTGATAAGTGCGGACAAACAAATTGCTTGGAAAACGTGATCGTACCGGAAGTTGATCTTCCTAAGGGATACCTGGCTAAAGAAGTGAACTTGCTCATTCAGGGGACATGCAGCCACTGCTTGTGATTGATAGTGGCGGATGAGGTTTCTTTTTTAAAAAACTATGCATTAACCTTTCAAGTGAGTTTTTGGAATAAAATTAATTTGTAGCTTTGACGCTTATGGGTGGTAAATACTGGCATCTCTTGCCATAGCTTTATCTCTCATATGACCCCAAAATACCAGAAAAAGGCATGTTATTATTTACGTTGTTTGGTTATAACCTCAGTGACGAGTCTTTTCTGTATGGCATCTTTGGACTAGTAATTTTTGTCTTTCTTCTATTAGATCTGGGTATTTTTAATAAAACGGCCCAGCGGATCTCAACCAAATCAGCGCTTTATCAATCTATTTTTTGGGTAATTATTAGTACTTGTTTCGGGTATCTTATCTATGCTTTTGACAAAGAAGGTGGGGGGGCTGATGGAGCCTTTGAGTATTTTTCCGCCTACCTGACGGAATACGCGCTTTCAGTTGATAATATCTTTGTTATTCTCCTGATCTTAAAGTTCTTTAAAGTAAAGGAAGAGTATTTTCATAAAATTCTGTTTTGGGGAATCTTAGGAGCCGTATTCTTCAGGGGGATATTCATTTTTGTAGGGGCCATCCTTATTCATCAATTCCATTGGATCCTATACATCTTTGGCGTCTTCTTAATTTACTCGGGTATCAAAATCTATTTTGAAGATAGTGACGAGAAAATTGATCCAGAGAAGAATCCAATTCTCAAATTCTGCCGTAAGTATTTACCCATTACAAAAGATGAAATGGGAGGCAAATTCTTGGTGCGCATAGATGGCAAGTTTATGTTTACCCCGCTTTTTCTGGTTATTATATTGATCGAAACAACCGATTTAATTTTTGCGGTTGATTCCATTCCAGCTGCTTTCGCTATCACGACCAATGAATTCATCATTTATACATCTAATATTTTTGCCGTGATGGGACTGCGCGCTATGTTCTTCTTGCTATCGGGTGTAATTGATAAATTCTATTTGCTCCAAAAGGGATTGTCGATAATTTTATTTTTCATTGGTGCAAAAATGCTTCTTGAAATTGGTAAAGGAGTAGACTTTCTTCCTAAAGTACTGACCGATATGCCACCTACTGTTTCGTTCGTGGTTATTCTGATTACGCTAACCCTGTCTATTGTGTTTTCTGTTTTGATTCCCCGTAAGGATAAGGAATCCGATGAGCTAAAGGACTAAGCTACTTCTGCAAAAAAATCAGCTGGCAAAATTTTAAGCAACAGCGGCAAGGTTAGAAACTTTTGTGGTAACGAGATTATTACAAAGGTTGGCAGGGTCTTAAGTGCCAACAGAAGAAGCTCTTGCATTTGCTGTTTTTCAGATTCAGACAATTCATTGGTTCTTGCCTTCCTCAAAAGCTCCATAAGCTCTTTACTCTCCTTTACCTCTCTTAACAATCTGGTTTTATTGGTGCTCGTAATCTTAGCCATACGCTCAATAAATTGTTCACTTACCTGATTGTAGCTTTGCTTATTCTGCAGATAGTTGAGTGTATCCCAATACTCAAGAACAAATCCTTCAATGGCAAGCATACTATTATCAAGGTCATCTTCTGAAAAGCCTAAATGAGCGCAAAGTTCTTTTATGAATTGAAGCTCCAGATCTTCCACTCTTTTATCAGCCCAAATAGTTAGAATGGCAATCTCTAAAAAGTATTTTTTTAGAATCCATGAATTGTTAGTCGGTAGATTGATCTCTGCTAACGATACACCTTCATCGAAAATCTTTTTTGCTTCCCGCTTTTTATCCTGAGGTAAGTCTGTGCTTTGTAAGAAGAACTCTAAAAGTCTTCGCTCTTCATATTCAATAGTGTGGTTAGCATGGGCAGCACTGGCAATAACCTTCACCACAGAAAAACGCAGCTCTTCGCGCTCATATTTGAAAAAATCAGACACAATGCGGTCGGCATTGGTGTGTATCCACTGCCCATAGATGAAGATGTCAAGAAACAATAAACTGTTATGAAAAAACTGAACCCAAAAGTTAGTGTCAAACTCAGCGGTGTATTCAATTCTTTTATCCAGAATCCTTTCTGCTACTTCCAGGGGCGACTTTCTGCGCCCAAAAAGTGATTTAGAGGGTGTTGCAAGTTCAGGAAAGATGGTGTTGTAAAATCCACCGATATTCTCAAGAGCCTTCATCATAACTTTAGAGAGCTCCTCAGGCGTGTTTATAGGGCCGTTATGAAAAAGCAGCGAACAGCTAATGAGGCTTTCGGCCAATAAGATTTTCATTCTATCTTTTTCATCCCATGAATCTGAATTGGGCAAATCCCGAGTGCCTATGGGTTGACCATACATCAATCCCCTAGGTTGAATGATGCGATACAAGGAGTGCTCTGGATGTGATGCGCGTTTGCTTTCGGAAGAGATATCCTTCAGCAACCCTTCGCGAAAATCTAAGTATTCTTTAAGCCATCCTTTTTCTCCCGGATTCATAAGGTAAAGCAGGTGTTAACCGAATGAAAATTACAATTTTTTTTGCAATTCGGTCTTAACTTATTCTACGTTCTTCCAACCCTTCTTTTCTATTGATCGAAATGAAAGTTCAACTTTCTTTTGAAGGGCTTTTTTAAAGGAATCTAATTTTTTGGCGATATTTTTATTTTCTGATCCCAATATTTGAGCAGCAAGTATTCCCGCATTTTTTGAACCATTCAAGGCTACTGTGGCCACAGGTACCCCAGCAGGCATTTGCAAAATTGATAAGACAGAATCCCAACCATCAATCGAGTTGGAAGACTTGATGGGAACACCTATAACAGGAAGCGAGGTGAGGGAAGCAACCATGCCCGGTAAATGAGCAGCACCTCCGGCCCCGGCAATAATTACCTTTAAGCCACGCTTGCGGGCTGAGGAGGCGTAATCGACCATCCGCTGAGGTGTGCGGTGAGCCGACACAACAGTCAATTCAAAAGGAATACTTAATTCTTCTAAAAATTCGGCAGCCTCCTTCATTATTTTGAGATCAGACTGACTCCCCATAATAATTCCTACCCAAGGTTTGCTCATGCTTTTACTTTTAGTGTCTGTTTTACAAAGTTGGTTTTCTTTTTCAAACTTTCCAGATCGTGATCAACAATGGTTACATGCCCCATTTTTCTAAATGGCTTGGTTAACTTTTTTCCGTATAAGTGAACATGAGTTCCTGTTAAACAGAGTACCTCCTCTAATCCTTCATAGGTTGCTAATCCCGAATAACCCTCTTCACCCAAAAGATTAACCATTACGCTGGGGCTTATGATGGCCGTACTGCCAGGTGCCAGATTTAAAATGGCTCTTAGATGTTGTTCATATTGTGAGGTTACATTCGCCTCAATGGTTTGATGGCCACTGTTATGAGGGCGTGGGGCAACTTCATTTACAAGAACCTGCCCATCTTTAGTTACAAACATTTCTACGGCCAGAAGACCAACTAACTCTAACTTTTCGATAACCGTTCGGGCAATTTGATCGGCCTTTGTTGCGAGGGGTTGGCTTATTTGAGCCGGAGAAAAGAGATATTCAACAAGATTAGCTTCAGCATGAAATACCATTTCAACGGCCGGGTAGGAAGCCACCTCGCCTTTTTGATTGCGTGAAACGATAACTGAAATTTCTTTTTCAAAATCAATTAGTTTTTCCAAAAGTCCGGGAGCATCAAACGCTTTTGAAAGATCATTTTCTGTTCGAAGCATTTGAACACCACGGCCATCATATCCTTCCCGACCCAGTTTATTTACAGCAGGTAAAAATGTTTTATGATTTATTATCTCTTCCCGATTTTTCACAAGAATAAATTCTGCGGTTGGGATGGCATGAGACTCGAAGAACTTTTTTTGTTTCCTTTTATCTTGAATAAGCTCAATGATTTCTGGCTGTGGAAATACTTTTTTCCCAGCCTTTACCAGATCGGCAAGTGCCTGCGTGTTTACATTTTCAATTTCTATGGTGATCAGATCGCAGGCTTGTCCAAAATCAAATACAGTTTGATAGTCAGTTAATTTACCACAGGTAAAGTCAGCTAACTTTGAACAAGGAGCATGAGGATCAGGATCAAGAACACGAAAGCTAAGGTTCAGATCGATACCGGACTGAAGGAGCATGCGCCCCAATTGGCCACCGCCAAGTATGCCAAGTGTAAAGTTTTGGTAGAACGTATCTGCCATGGGCAATTTAAGTTTGCGCAAAGGTAGGCAGAATCTTTTTTTAATAATCCGTTAAAGCTTTCGCCCGGGCGACAACTTCATTGAATTCTATCTTCGCATTTTTTATGGTATAAAGTAAAAGCCTAATCTCTTTAACATGTACTCTTCCATCGATCTCAGATAATTTGTAGAGATGGACAAAGGAATTAAGTTTTTCCTCATCGGTGCATGAATTAATTAATTCCATACCGGCTTTATAAATATCGCGTTCGTCTTTTCCGGTAACGGCTAATTCAAACTCTTTAAATAAAGAATCAGAAACTGATTCTTTATCCTTAATTTTTGATAACGCCTGAAATTCTTTTTCGTCAATCGATCCATCAGCACCGATCAATAAATGCGAGAGATAAAGTAAGCCTAGTTGAGAATTCCGGGAGGCATTTGCGCTCATTTGAAAAAATATTTTCTAAATATAAT
>JAGPBO010000168.1 GCA_018063305.1 Cyclobacteriaceae bacterium | reverse complement strand
TTTCAGAAACTAATTACTCTATTGATTCACTGGCTTATAAAAAAGACTCAACCTATTGGGTAGAAATCCGGCCCACACCACTTACGCATGAAGAGCAACGCGGCTATCATCTCGATGATAGTCTTACCCAAGTACAGCGTAAAAAAGATGAGGGCGATACACTAAGAAATTCCAGTAAAAGTAAAAAAGGATTTCAGCCTTGGGATATATTAATAGGCGACACCTATGGAATTGGAAAAACGGCCGACTTCCGGATTCATTCACCCTATGGAGGATTCAATACGGTGGAGGGATTCAACCTGATCTATCGCGTAAGTTTTTATAAGCGTTGGGTAAAGCAAGACAGCTTAACCAAAGACAAAAAACCACAAACTTCAAGACTTGAAATAAGTCCGATAGCCCGGTATGCATTTTCGCGCGAGAAGTTGACGGGCAAGCTGCGCGTTGATTATCGGTTTAAGAATAAACGACTAACGTTGGAAGGCGGACAATACGTGGAGCAATTTAATTCTGATGAACCTATTCATCACCTCGTCAATACGTTTACCTCTCTCTTTTTAGGCGATAGCTACATGAAGTTGTATGAACGTAATTTTCTTGAGCTTAATTATACGCAGCGTATAAATGATAAATACACCTTCCGCACCAATTGGTCGTGGGCAAGAAGGTCAGAGTTATTTAATACCAGCAACTATACTTTCTTTAAAAGTAATAAGGATGAATACACACCGAACGAACCCGTTAATTTGGAATTGGCTGATACCGGATTTGAACCGAATCGTGCTTTTGTTGGTCTGATAAGTTTTGATGCTCGACCTTGGCAAAAATATCGCATCCATAATGGACACAAGTCGCGGGTAGGTGGAACTTCACCCTTGTTTACCTTCAACTATCGAAAAGGTTTTTCCGGAGTGGCTGGAAGCGAAGTGACCTTTGATCAAGTGGAGCTTGGGTTTAAGCACACGTTAGATATTGGAATCCGCGGAAAATTAGATGTTGTACTATGGGCTGGAAAATTCTTAACGGCTGATAACATGTACTTTATGGATTACAAACATTTTATGGGTAACCTAAGCCCGTTTGTAACGACCGATCCGGTGGGTAGCTTTCGGTTGTTAGACTATTATAAATACAGCACGTCCAATCAGTATTTCTCAGCTAATGCCCACTATCATTTTCGTAAATTTCTGTTCACTCAGTTTCCATTGATTCGGGTTACAGGTATTACGGAAAATATCTTCGTTAATTATTTGGCTAGCCCTACGTCACAAAACTATACGGAAGTGGGATACGGCCTTGATGGCATTTTGCGAATCTTCCGCCTGGAAGCGGCTGCAGCCTTTGGCGATGCCAAGTATTTGAATTATGGATTTCGCATTGGCATTGCCAGCAGCATCACGGTTAATTTTAACGATTAATTCAATCAACCTTGGTTAACTTGAGTTCCGTTCGCGAACTTTGGAACGATGATGGTTTCCATTAATGATTTTCTATCCCTTAGAAAAGAACTGCCGGTACTTGACGTTCGGTCGGAAGGAGAATTTTTGGAGGGTCATATTCGGAGCGCAATCAATATTCCTTTGCTAAATAATGATGAACGCGTTGTCGTTGGAACGGATTATAAACAGAAAGGACAGTCGCAAGCGATAAAGACAGGGTTTCGATTGGTTGGTCCGCGTCTGTTTGATATCATAACGGAAACAGAAAAAGTAACTGCGGGGAATGAACTCTTAGTTCATTGCTGGCGCGGAGGTATGCGATCAAATAATTTTTGTCAATTTGTAGGAATGGCTGGAATCAAAGCGCATGCCTTGGAGGGAGGATATAAAGCGTATCGACACCAGGCGTTGGAATCCTTTAAGCAGCCTATGCAATTGATGTTGCTTACCGGTTGTACGGGTAGTGGAAAGAGTGAAGTGCTACGCTCATTAAAGGCAAGCGGAGAACAAGTGTTAGATCTGGAAGATTTGGCCAGACATAAAGGCTCGGCCTTCGGTGGACTTCTTATGCCGAAGCAACCCAGTACCGAGCAGTTTCAAAACGAACTCTTTGAAGAAATTTTATCATTGGATCGTACCAAAAGAATCTGGGTAGAGGATGAATCGATTGCGATCGGGAAAATATTTTTGCCCAACGAATTTTGGATGCAGATGACAAGCAGCCCATTGATACAAATGGATGTGAGTAAAGAAGTTCGTGTGCAGCGCTTAGTGAATGAATACGGAAGTGCCAATCGCGAGGAGTTCCTTACTATCATGGGAAAAATTGTAACGAAGCTAGGAGGTCAGCATTACAATCACGCAAAGGAAAAATTAGCAGAAGGAGATATGCATTCAGTAATCAAGATTCTGTTAACCTATTATGATAAAGCGTACCTAAAAAGTATTGATAAGCGAAAAGATCGGATAAAATTAACCTTACCTTGGGATGGAGATAGTATTGAAAGATATTCTTCTCAACTACTTAACCGGTAATTGATTTGCAGATCAATTAATTTTGTTAACAATCTCTTTAAAATTTAAGGACTCCCACTTCTGTTTTAGATTAGAAGTTTTCATTACTTCATCCATAATTTTTTTCTGCTTTCTCCCCGTTTCGAGCGCTGTGGCATAAGGCATCGAATCATAGAAGGTAACCATTGAGTATAGAGGTATCCAACGGGTGGGATAAAGTTGATGCAACCGGGCTTCAATTTTCTTTCTCAGCAAAAAATCCGCATCGGCAACGAGGTCTCGCATTTCAATAAAATTATCAAGAGCTAATTGGGCAATAGCATCAGCATTATTTTTTCGGCTTCGCTGAAATTCTGATAATACTTTCGTCCAATCATCAGAATGAATATCAAGAAGTTGATTGAGCACCCGGCAGTCTTCAAATCCGGCATTCATGCCTTGTCCAAAAAAGGGAACGAGTGCGTGTGCCGCATCGCCAATTAATAACGTGTTATTTTTTACCCAAGGATAGCAACGCACTGTGACCAACGAGGAAGTTGGGTTTGTATTATAATCTTCCAGCAGCGTAGGCATTAAACTAACGGCATCCGGAAAGGTACTTTCGAAAAACATGCTTACTTCCGCATCTGTTTTCAGGTGGCTAAATGAAGGTGTTCCTTCAAATGGAAAAAATAAGGTACAGGTAAAACTGCCATCCGGATTGGGCAAAGCGATCATCATAAAACTTTCGCGAGGCCAAATGTGTAAAGCATTCTTTTCTAATTGAAAACTTCCTGCTTTTCCAGCTGGTATATGCAACTCTTTGTAGCCATGATCGATGTAATCCTGAGAGTAGTCAAACCGGTCGGTAATTTGAAATGCACCCCGTATTACAGAGAAGGCACCATCGGCTCCTATAATATAGTCATACTTACTTTCTGTAGATGACTTTTGATGATCGGCCGTAATCGTTGTTTTATCTAAATCTACTTTTGTAATTCGCTGATCAAATTTGAACTCAACGCCTAGGGACTCGGCTTTATTCATAAGAACAATATTAAGATCCCTGCGCGAGACAGAGTTAATGAATTGTCCTTCGCTGCCATACGGTTGGAAGGTGAGTTCGCCTTGTCGGTTATGCATAATTCTTCCATGCATGGGGATTGTCACTTTTTTTATTTCATCCGCAACATCCACTTCATCAAGAGCTCGAATACCTCGATTGCTTAAGGCCAGATTGATAGATCGTCCGCCTTCATAGCCACTTTGTCGCATATCACCTCTCCGTTCAAAAACAGTAACGGAATACCCGCGCTTGGCGAGATATATAGAAAGTAACGAACCCACCAGACCGGCTCCAGCAATAGCAATGTTTTTAGTTTTTGTCATAATAGAAATATAGACGTCTGAGTTACTTTGTTGTCACTACTAATTTAATGCTCGTTTGAAAATTTCATAAAATCGAAATACATCTTCAAAAGTATTATACATTGGTATAGGAGCGATACGAATAACATCGGGTTCGCGCCAGTCGGCTATTACTCCTGCTTTAGTGATTTTATTAAAGACTTTTTTTCCATCCCTCTTCATCAAGATTGAAAGCTGGCATCCACGTTCACCGACTACACCAGGTGTTAAAATTGTAAAATATTGAGAATGGTTGTCTACCGACTTTAGCAGGTATTCAAGAAACCCTGTTAGCAGAATACTTTTCTTCCGAAGATTTTTTATTCCTGCTTTTTCAAATAGTTCTAGCGAGGCGAGGTGGGCGGCTCCGGAGAGGACAGGATAATTGGAGAGTTGCCAGCCATCTACCCCTTTCATGGGTATAAAACCTTTTTGCATTTTAAAACGATTGGGTTCGTCATGCCCCCACCATCCTGCAAATCTTGGTAAATTAAAATTGCTCTCATGCTTTTCGTGAATGAAAACACCGGACATACCACCGGGTCCGGAATTTAGATATTTATAGCTGCACCATACTGCAAAATCAACATCATCTCCATGTAATTGCAACGGTACATTGCCCATGGCGTGTGCAAGGTCAAAGCCCGCGTATGCGCCCGCCCGATGGGCAGCTTTTGTAATTTCTTTTACCTTAAAAAATTGGCCTGTGTAATATTGAACGGCACCAAAAATAACAAGAGCCAATTCGTTTTTGTTCTCATCAATTGCTTTCAATATATCTTCCGTACGAAGGGTGAACTCACCGTCTCTGGGTTTAAGTTCAATCAAACCGACTTCTGGGTTGATATTATGAAACCTCAGTTGCGATTCAAGCGCATATTGATCTGAAGAGAAAGCACCGGCCTCGGTAATAATTTTATACCGTGTTTTGGTTGGTTTATAAAACGACACCAACATTAAATGTAAATTCACCGTTAGTTGATTCATGGAAACAACTTCTGATGTTTTGGCGCCTACTAATTGCGCGAGCGCTTTTTTACTAAACTTATGATAGTAAAGCCAAGGCCGTTTGGCATGGGTATGTCCTTCAACCCCCAACGCGGCCCAATCCTCCAGCTCTTGATTGATGAATGCTTTCGCAGACTTGGGTTGAAGGCCCAGTGAATTACCCGTAAAATAAATTGCCTGCTTTCCTTTTACCTTCGGAAGGTGGAATTGTTTGCGGAATGATTTTAAGGAATCTTGTTTATCGAGTTTTCTGGCAAAGGCCAGCGAGTTTTCAAATTTCATGAGTGCCTGTAAAGATCAGTAGATGATTGTAGTTAGACAAACCGTGCATCGGCTTCCATGACGGTACCACAACTTTTACAAGTACGCAATTCTTTTGACCCATAGAATTCACGGAAGCGCGGTAAGAAATCTTTCTCAATGTTGTCGAGGTGAAAGCGATACTCATGCAATTTATTATTACACGAGTCGCAATACCATTGCAAGCCATCCAATACGTCCTGCTCCAGCCGTTTGCATTCAATCACCAAACCTACTGATCCTGCAGGTCGCTCGGGCCGGTGTGGCACATTGGCAGGTAGCAAAAACATTTCACCTTCTTTAATAGGTATATCTACCGCCTTACCATCTTCCTGAATTCGCACATTGATATTTCCTTCGAGTTGATAGAATAGTTCTTCGGTTTCGTTGAAGTGAAAATCTTTGCGTGCATTGGGGCCGCCCACAATCATGACAATGTAATCTCCGGCATCGGCATATAAATTTTTATTTCCTACCGGAGGCTTTAATAGATTCCGATTTTCTGTTATCCAATTCTTTAAATTAAAGGGTTTGCGAATTGCCATGGTTTGTTGAGATTTAATTAGATATAGGTACGATTCAAATAGATTATTCATGTGTTTTCCACCTGACAAGTTTGGGGATATTACGGGTAAAAATACCAGTCATAATTCCCGGAAAGCCCATTTCTTTTAATTTAACCTTCACCAGGGCTTTCATTTCGTCCTGCGTCATGTTGGGTTGAGTAAACTTTCCGTTTTGATAGCAATACGAGCAATACATGGCGGATTTAGATCCATCGGCTTTTGTTCCACCTCCTTGGGTATCACGTTTCAGCGGCATGCCACAACTCTGACAATTTTTGTAAATCGCTTCCATAAATCGCTCGTATTTATATAGGAAAGTTAATGTTCTTTTATCTTTACTAAAAATCATTCTATGAATCTGGATTTGCGCGGAAAAAGAGCGGTAGTAAGCGGTAGCACACAAGGCATTGGCAAAGCATCGGCTATGGAATTAGCCTTATTGGGTGCAACCGTAACTTTATTAGCCCGTAATGAAGAATCACTTAAATCTACTGTAAAAGAATTACCCACGCCAGCGGCTCAACAGCACGATTATTTGGTAGCAGACTTCAGTAATCCTGCTCAACTTAAAGAGGTGATTGATAAATTTGTGCGCAATAATATAGTACATATTCTAATAAATAACACGGGTGGACCACCAGCCGGATTGGCGGTGGATGCAGCACCCGAAGATTTTATTAAGGCATTTACTAGTCATTTAATCTGCAATCAGATTTTAATGAAGGCCGTGGTGCCGGGCATGAAGCAATCAGCCTTTGGAAGAATCATCAACATCATTTCAACCTCAGTGAAAATTCCATTGAAAGGGTTGGGGGTATCCAATACCATTCGGGGTGCTGTTGCGAATTGGGCGAAGACAATTTCAATTGAACTGGCTCCTTTCGGGATTACTGTAAACAATGTATTACCAGGCTCAACGATGACGGGGCGATTAGATTCACTAATTAAAATCAAGGCTGCTAAATCCGGAAGAAGCTATGAGGAGGAAAGAAAAATAATGATGGAAGAAGTACCGGCCGGCCGGATTGGTGAACCGCATGAAGTCGCTGCGGCCGTTGCTTTTCTTGCCTCTCCGGCTGCCGCCTATATAAATGGAATAAATATTCCTGTCGATGGCGGGCGCACCGGAAGTTTGTAAGTTCACACGGAGTTACACAATGCCAATATCAATAAACAAATACATACTTGTTCTTGCCATTCTATACGTTAAGGTTGGGTTCGCACAACCTCCTGTATTTATGAAGGACGATTTTAATTCAAATATCCATGGCTGGTGGACAGGAAATGCAGGCACATACTCTATTAAGATGGAAGGAGGCAAATACGTAATGCGTACTACACAAAAAGACAACGGCCGCTTTGTTACCATACATCCGTATATGGATACCAAAAAAGACTTTTCGATTGAGGCAACCTTCGTTCAAAAATCGGGGAGTGATAATAATGGATTGGGTTTATTGTGGGGTGATGGAGGCACAGGAAAATATCATGAGTTTGTAATAGCATGTAATGGAAATTATAAAATCAAAAGTCCTGAAAAAGAAGAAAAAATAAATCAATGGGTTGAGTATGATAAAGTAAAACCGATAGGTGCGGCCAACACGCTTAAAGTAGAGCAGAAGAAAGGGCATTGGTATTATTTTATTAATGGTGTGGAGGTAGCCAACACACTAATTTTGCCTTTGTATGGTATGAAGATGGGCTTTATCAACTACACGGATATGGTTTTAGAAATTGATAATTTTATTTTCAGACAGGATATAAAAATTAATTTACCGGCCAATCTTAGTTCTGGCCTTGTTAAAGAAAATTTGGGTAAAGAAGTAAACTCATCTTACGATGACCTGGGGCCACACATCACTGTTGATGGAAGAATGATTTTATTTGGTCGGGAGTTGTCGCCCGAAAATATAGGCGGCAAAGAGGATGGTGAAGATATTTGGATCACGACCAGTACCGATGGCCTCACCTGGACGAAGAGTGAGAATATGGGGCCGGCTATCAACGATAAGGAGGCTAACAATCTTGCTGCTATTAGTGCAGATAATAATATGCTGTTGTTTTGTCGCCAGGATGGATTTCAGGTTCGCAGAAAATCGGTAGATGGTTGGACCCAACCCGAATACCTAAACGTGCGATTCAAAAATGAATCAAAAACAATGGAAGGGAGTTTGTCTTCAGACGGAAAGGCCCTTTTGTTTACGGCTAAGCTGAAACAAAATATTTATTACAATGCTCATCCTGATAATATAGATAAAGATATCTATGTGACTGTTCATGATCTAAAAGGTGGTTGGTCAGAACCTATTAATCTGGGGCCACAAATCAACACAGCTAACGATGAGGTTTCACCTTTTATGGCAGCCGATGGCCACACGTTATACTTTGCGAGTAATGGACGACCTGGTTATGGCGGGTATGATATTTATATGAGCAAGCGATTAGGGGATTCATGGACTCACTGGAGCGAAC
>JAGPBO010000167.1 GCA_018063305.1 Cyclobacteriaceae bacterium | reverse complement strand
AGAACAACTAAAGGAAAGATTAAACCGGCCACACCAAGAATGAGAAGTAAATTGAAGTTGTTACTTCCAATGATGTTACCAAAGGCCGCGGAGTTATACCCTTTCAGAGATGATGTAATGCTTACCAGGAGTTCTGGTGTAGAAGTACCCAACGCCACCACGGTTAAACCAATGGCGATATTCGAGATATTGAATTTCTTTGCTATTGATGAAGAGCCACTTACCAAAAAATCAGCACCTTTTATAAGGATAGCAAACCCAACAAGCAACAGAATGATGGACAAAAGCATAGACAAGGGATAGTTAGGTATTAGAGCCTGTTAAATGTAAAACTTTTCTTTTGGCCTAAAAAGGTACATGTAAAAATATTGGCTGCTTAAACGAGGTTTCTTTTTAAATTTGCTGTTTAAAGCGATCATGACCTTAGATATAGTAATAACTCTGTTTCTAGTCTTTTTGAACGGATTCTTTGTTGCAGCTGAATTTGCCATTGTAAAAGTTAGGTCTTCCCAGATTGCCCTGGAGAAGGGAACTCTTTCCAAGGAGGCTGCAAAGATAATTGTTAACAACTTAGACGGCTTTTTGGCGGCAACTCAATTAGGCATTACCCTTGCCAGCCTCGGTTTGGGCTGGGTAGGCGAGGATGTAGTTTCCAAACTTGTTCTTAACACCATGAATTCCATGGGTTTAGAAATGAGTGAAGCCACTGCACATAGCATTGCTTTGCCGATAGCCTTCTTTACGCTTACAGTGATGCATATCGTATTTGGTGAATTGGCACCTAAGTCGCTTGCCATTCGCTATCCCGCGTCTACAACGCTACGTCTGGCAATACCCCTTCGTATATTCTATTTTGTCTTTCGACCATTTATTTGGTTTTTGAATGGATTTGCCAACCTGATTTTGAAAATTTTCGGAATAAAACCGATGAGTGAAATTGATATCCATTCAGAAGAAGAATTGAAGCTTATTATTGCTGAAAGCGAAGAAGGTGGTGCCATTGAAACCTCTGAACGGGAATTAATTCAAAATGTATTTGACTTTGATAATCGGGTGGCACGCCAGGTAATGGTACCTCGCGTTAAAATGAGCATGATGAAAGCGGATAACTCCATAATCGATGCCATGGATATTGTACTTAAAGAAGGCTACTCGCGATATCCGATCTATGAACAATCTAAGGATGAAATAATTGGTGTTGTTCACTCAAAGGATATCGTATCCGTATATATTTCAAAGAATGGTAAGACGTTAAAAGATATCATGCGATCGGTACATTTTATTCCTGAAACAAAACCCATTGACGTTTTGCTGCGGGATTTTCAAAGAACCAAGGCTCAGATGGCATTTGTGGTGAGCGAGTTTGGTGGGATCATAGGATTAGTTACCCTGGAAGATATTTTAGAGGAACTGGTTGGTGAAATTCAGGATGAACATGATCATGAGCAGCAGATAGTAGTGCCCACCGAAAAACAAACCTATCTTATAGCTGCTCAATCATCGCTGCACGATATAAATAAACTTCTGGATGTTCCGTTTCCTGAAGCAGAGGAATATGAAACCCTGGCGGGTCTGCTAACCTTTGAAAAACCGATGCTTAAAGAAGGCGATGAATTTGAACTTTTCAATTATCAGATTAAAATTCTGAAAATTAATCAAACTCTGCCTGAACAAGTTGAAGTAAAGCTAATCGGTAAAGGCGGATAGGTTAGAACCATTTTTTATATCGGAAGTATCCTATCATGAGGACGAAAATAACACCCATGATGGCGAGTACCCCGAAATAGCCATTCTGCCATTCCAATTCTGGCATATTTCTAAAATTCATTCCATAGACGCCAGCGATAAACGTAAGAGGAATGAAAATTACGGTTATAATCGTAAGTAGCTTCATTACTTCGTTCATCTTGTAATTAATGGTATTCATATATAAATCCATTAATGTAGTGGTCAAATCCTTGTATGTGTCGAGCGAGTCGATCAGGTGGATAACGTGATCGTACACATCCGCAAAATACTTTATGTTCCGGTCGTCAATAAAATTATTTTCAATTTTAACTACCTTATTCACTGCCTCCCGAAGGGGGTAAACAACTTTGCGCAAATAGATAAATTCTTTCCTCAACTTTTGAATCCGCTGGAAATCTTCGACCGTTGGGTTATTGGAAATACTCTCTTCA
Organism: Cyclobacteriaceae bacterium; assembly: GCA_018063305.1. Classification (GTDB taxonomy): domain Bacteria; phylum Bacteroidota; class Bacteroidia; order Cytophagales; family Cyclobacteriaceae; genus ELB16-189. The sequence continues at coordinate 6,018 of JAGPBO010000167.1, read as the reverse complement.
ATTTCTTCTACCTGATGGCCAATATTTTCGAGTACCGAGTAATAGCCATCAACAATCGTGTCGATGAGTCGATAAAGGAGATAGTCGGCACCTCGCTTGCGAATAATGTTGGTATCTTGCTTAAGCCGGGTTCGTAAGCCATCAAAAATATCACCTTCTTTCTCCTGAAAGGACAATAGGTAGTTGTTGCCAAGTACAAAGCTGATATGTTCGTAGTCTATACTTTGTCCTTCTATCCGGTAAAGCATTTTTAGGGTAAAGAACAAATGCTTTTCGTATTCATCGGCTTTGGGCTGATGGTCTACATTCATAATATCCTCAACCAGCAGATAGTGGAGGTCAAATTTTTCGCTGATCTTTTTAATTAGTGGTTCATCTGATAGCCCGTCTACATTAATCCAATTTACATTCTTGGGGCTGCATAGTTCCAGTATTTCGTCAATTGGGATGTTATCATAAGCCGAGTAGGCCTCGTCATTATAGGTAATTAACTCCAGAATAACCTTTTCTCCACCGGGGCCCGTATGTACATGCACCCGATCTGTAAGCTGCTCATTGAGCTTTTTAATGGCGGCCGTTCTTTTGGATTTATTGTTCGACATAATTCGAGAGATTTACCTGTTAAAGTCCAATTGCCCACCACTCTATAGCTGCTCCCATTTTTGATCTATGGTAATCATGGCTTCGAAAATAGCGATTGTTTAAGAGTTGGTACCTAAACTAAAGGCTTTTTTGAAATCTTGCCTCTCTCCGAATATTTCATATTTACTATTCGGTCTATTGCTTATTATTGTAATTCATGACCAAAAACCTGGAAACCATTAAGGCCCCTGTGGCCATCGAAATGGAGGAGTTCGAGCAGAAGTTCAGAGCTTCTATGAAAACCCGGGTACTTTTGCTTGATAAGATCATGTCTTACATCGTGAAGCGGAAGGGCAAGCAGATGCGACCTTTGTTTGTTTTTCTGAGCGCAGGGGCCACCGGAACCATTAACGAATCCACCTACAGGGGCGCATCGCTTATCGAGTTGGTACATACCGCTAGCCTGGTGCATGACGATGTGGTGGATAATTCGAATTACAGGCGCGGTTTCTTTTCGGTAAACGCGCTGTGGAAGAATAAGATTGCGGTTTTGGTTGGTGACTTTCTATTAACCCGAGGCTTATTTCTTGCTTTGGAACATAAAGATTACAACCTGCTTGAAATTTGTACTGAGGCGGTTAAGGAAATGAGTGAAGGAGAGTTGCTTCAGATGGAAAAGGCTCGCCAACTTGATATCAGTGAAGAAATCTATTATGAGATTATAAGACAAAAAACAGCTTCGTTAATAGCATCCTGTTGTTCGATTGGGGCTAGCTCATCAGGGGCTACGGAGGAGATGGTTAAAAAAATGAAAAAGTTTGGCGAATGTGTAGGTATGGCCTTCCAAATCAAAGATGACTTGTTTGATTATGGTGATGACGAAATAGGAAAACCGGTAGGCATCGATATCAAGGAAAAGAAAATGACTCTGCCTTTGATCTATTCTTTATCAAAAGCTTCGTGGCTGGAGAAGCGCAAGATTATAGGCATTGTAAAAAACAATAGTGAAGATGCCTCCAAGGTAAAACAAGTGATTGATTTTGTTAAAAAATCGGGTGGGATCGTTTATGCGAACCAAAAAATGAAGGAATACTACGATCAGTCGATGGCTCTGCTCAATGAACTGCCAGACTCCCGGTATAAAATTTCGCTGGGTGATTTAGTGCAATTTACAATCGACCGAAAAAGTTAGGATAGTTTTATCCGCTCGCGTCCGGCTTCCAAAATCGCATACTCTTTAAACTTTGAGTAATCCGATTCACCTAAAACCTGAGCTGCCGGGCCCATATCGGTAGGTTCAAAATTACCTTCGGTTTCCCACCATTTTTTAGCATAGGCTCGCGCCTCTGATTTATCAACTTCAAAGTAGTTGATGATGGTATCCGAAACGATCCAGGGTTTTTGTATCGTGGCAAATTTTTCAAAGATCATGGAGCGCATCTGTGTACCGCTCGATTGATTTTTAAAGTGAGACTGGCTGTACGACAAAGTTTCAGGTTCGGTCATAACCATATCCCAATATTTTTTGGATGAAACCACCTGCGCAGTTGTAAGCAAATAGCCATCTCCTTTTTCAATAGGCTCTTTCGTGATCTGGCAACTTGCCTTAAATTCTTTCTTTTTCTTACCAAACAGGGTATCAAGCAGTGCCATATCTTAATTGTTTACTATGTAGATACTTCCATTTGGGTAAATAGTTGCATCATCAGGTAATTATTTTACTTAAACTGTTAAAAAAGTGCCGTGAACGGGGTTTATTTATTTCAGAACTATGGAGATGTTCCTTTCCCTGAGGAGGTTTTTTTGCTGTTAACGAATTTTTCGTGCTTCGTGAAGAAGTCATCCAATTGGCTAACAGGAAGTTTCTTGGCAATTATTTTTCTCTTGTTATCAAGAATGTAGATGGAAGGTGTTGTATCGGAGTGATAAAGTTGAGAGTAGTGCTGCGGTAGGTAGGAGCGGGGGCCGTTCACCGTGATCCAGGGTGTTTTCATTTCCTTCATGAAATTTTTCATTTTTTGTATGGAGGTATCAGCGGAAACAGCATACACCTCAAAATCAAACTTTGTATGTTCCGCATTGTAAAAGGTTACCAGCTTTGGGGTTTCCTCCCTGCAATGGCCGCAGTCCGGATCGAATATCCACAAAATGACATATTTATTTTTAAGATCGTACATAGACCTGGGTTGAAGATTCTGGTCTTGCATAATCAGGTTCGCACCAGTTTTACCGACTAAACTTCCACGTAGTTTATCCGCATACTCTTTTAAGTTTTGTTTGATTTGATCACTAACCCAAAAATTCATTTCTCCCGAAGCAAAATACTTATCGTAAAGACTTACGTACACGGCATCTAATCCCATAATGTCAGGATTCTGATAAAGGAAGATGCAATTCCAAACCAGGTACTTATAGGTTTCAGGATTTTTTTTGGCAACCGCTACCATTTTATCAATAGCCATCATAATGGTATCGGGTATGGGTGCATAAAGTTTGCTCAGATACTCTTTAATTTTTTCCTGATAGATAGGTCTGGGGAGGCGAATCATGGCATCATCAGCCAGATTAAATTTATCGAAGAAATGCGCACGATAGTATCGAAGTTGAAAGGAAGAATCAATTGTTCCATCTGCTTTTTTAGGCGGGGCAGGAGCTTCAATAGATTGCGTAGCATTTAGCAAACGCGCGGTAAGCGTTTTTGGATGTTTGTCTATCAGATTATTTTGATAGCTCAATACTTCTTCTGTTATTTTATTTAATGACTCCTTAGCTTGCTTTCGGTCAGTTTCTGAACGTGTGCTATCATTCATAATTTTAGCAAAGGGCTCGGCTGCTTTGCTACGATCCATGTTAAATCGCATATTTTCAAAAAAGAGTTGATTATCCTCATCACCAGTTACTGTTGCGTTTGGAATGAAATTTTCTGAATTACCCTCGATAAGAAACCTTTGATTTGCACCTATAACGAAATCAAAAATTTTAGCCTTACCAAGCACAAGAAAATAAACTCCTTGGGGTAAGGTTTGTTTGTTATCAAAAAAGAAGGCCCCCGATACGTTTGATCGTGCCGTATCTTTCAGATAAGTTTGCTCTCCATAATAGTGCCCTAGGTAGACGGTAGTATCTTGCCAGCCTTTAATTTTAAATTCAATTTTATATCCCGTTTGCGCGAAAGAATGCGATGTGATAATCAGAAGAACAATCAGTAGCCTCATACTTCGTTTACGATTAAGTAACAAATTTCTAAAATTAGCATGTCTTTACAAGCACAATTAATAAGCCAAACATAAGGAAGGTAAGTTTTTGATTTGTTAAAAACGCCTAAAAGGGTGGTTATGCACTCTCAGGTTTTAAAATTACTTTTGCATCGTTAAAAAAAATGTCGTTACAGGTTTCGCATCTCACCAAAGTTTATGGCCATCAAAAGGCTTTAAACGACATTTCGTTCTCGGTAAAGGAGGGTGAGATTGTTGGCTTCTTAGGTCCCAATGGAGCGGGGAAATCAACCACCATGAAAATCGCTACGGGTTATTTGGCACCCACTTCGGGTACCATCACCATAAATGGTTTTGATGTAGCGACTCATTCGGTTCAGGTGAGAAAGATTTTGGGCTATTTACCAGAGCATAATCCGTTATATCCGGACATGTATGTTCATGAGTACCTTCATTTTGTTGGTAAAGTATTTCAGATACCTACATCCCAATTAAAAGGGAGAGTTCCTGAAATTATTTCGCTTTGTGGATTGGACCGTGAACAGAATAAAAAAATCGAGGCCTTATCAAAAGGATACAGGCAGCGGGTTGGCCTGGCGCAAGCATTAATTCATAATCCCGAAGTTTTGATTTTGGATGAGCCCACAACCGGACTTGATCCAAATCAAATTCTGGAGATTCGTAAATTGATAAAGCAAATTAGTCAGAATAAGACGGTGATATTCTCAACACATATTATGCAGGAAGTGCAAGCCATCTGCGATCGGGTGATTGTAATCAATCAAGGTACGCTGGTTGCTGATGATCGTGTCGAAAACTTGTTGAAGCATCAAAAGAACACCTTCCTTATAGTAGAGTTTGAATCTGCTGTTGATGAACAGGAATTGCTTGGATTGCCTGGTGTGGAGAAAGTAATTGCGCTTAAGCCCGGACTTTATCGATTGGTGACCACCACTGGAGTTGATTTAAGATCTGAAGTTTTTCGCATGGCTGCTGATAAAAAATTATCCTTGATTGGTTTGCGGCAGGAAGAAAATTCTCTTGAAGAGATTTTTAGAGAATTAACGGTAACCAATGCCCAGGCATGATACAGGTATTTAAAAAGGAATTCAATAGTTTTCTTAACTCCCTGATCGGCTACATTGTTATTGGTGCCTTTCTAACCGGCATTGGATTATTTATTTGGGTATTTCCGGATACTTCCGTGCTTGATTACGGGTTTGCTGATCTGGATACTTTGTTTTCCATGAGTCCGTATGTTTTTATTTTCCTTATCCCCGCAATAACTATGAAAAGTTTTGCAGAAGAGAAGAAGATGGGAACGCTTGAATTATTATTGACAAAACCTTTGAGTGATTGGCAAGTGGTATTGGGAAAATTTCTAGCTGCTTTTGCTTTGGTTATGCTCGCATTAATTCCTACGGTGATCTATTATTATTCTATTTACCAATTAGGCAATCCTGTTGGCAATATCGATTCGGCAGGTGTGATGGGATCTTATATTGGCTTAGCCTTACTCGCTATGCTGTTCTGTGCGATTGGTCTCATTGTTTCCTCGCTCACAGCCAATCAGATCATTTCATTTATTCTGGCAGCCTTCCTTTCATTTATTATTTACTCTGGCTTGGATTCTATCTCGCTGTTGGTTGGAAGTTCAGGATTGGCCATCAAGCAATTAGGTGTATTATATCATTACGATTCCCTTAGTAAAGGGTTAATAGATAGCCGCGATGTTATCTACTTTATCACCATTACAGGTTTTCTTTTATTGACAACGCGGGTAATTATAGGGAGCAGGCAATGGTAGTACGATTTAATAATAAAAAATCAGGCGATTTATTACTGCTGGCAAACGGTTTGGTGATGGTGGTGTTGCTGAATTTATTAGCCTCTTTTTATTTTTTCCGAATTGACCTTACGGAAGAGAAGCGCTACACGATTCAACCTCAAACTAAAGCGATACTGGGTAAATTAGAAGATGCAGTTTTCGTAGAAGTCTTTTTGGAAGGGGAGGACTTGAACCCGGAGTTCAGAAGATTTCAAAAATCGATTCGCGAAACATTAGAAGAGTTTCGGATTCGTTCCAACAACAGGGTTCAATATATATTTACAGATCCACTCCAGGCAGCGAACGAAAAAGCCCGCAATGAATTTGTCGCATCGCTAAACGCGAAAGGAGTTAGTCCGCGTAATGTGATTGAAACCAAGGATGGACAACGGG
>JAGPBO010000016.1 GCA_018063305.1 Cyclobacteriaceae bacterium | reverse complement strand
GGCTACCACGTGGGCGCAGAATTTACTTTTTATGTAACCCGGCAATTCGGAATCTCTTTAGAGAGCAACTATCTGATGGGCTCTGCTAAATTTCCACTTTCAGGATCTTATGTGGGTGGCACCAGTCTAAGTCCCTTAGAGACCGTTCCCGTTGATTACAAAGATGCCAAAGTTGATTTTACCGGATTTGAATTTTCCATTGGCGTCATCTTTACGGGAAAATAGATTAGTCCGGTTCTTCTATCTCTACCCTGCGCACAATGCGTGATCTACGGAAAATAGTTTTCGCATAAATATCTGCGAGTGCCTGGCGGGCTAATTCGTAATCATAGAATCTTCCTGCAAACCATTGCGTTTCGCTGTTCTCATTATTAAAACGCTCTAACCCATAAAACTTTAAAATCGGACTTTCCAGAATGAGCGAATCGGATTCAAACTCGTTTAACTTAATTGAATATACCATCGTATCGATTTTTGGCGCCCGCCTTTCCTCTATGTTAACATTGTGCTTATCCAGTAAGGCCCGGGAGTCACTGCTAAAAAGTGTAAAGGCATCGCGCATACTTTTGGCCTTAATAAGAACAGTGTCCCCATCAAAATACCGAAGCGGGAACATCTTAAAATCATCATTCCATTTTTGGACCCACTCTAATTCATATTCGGCTTTTTTAATGGAGGTAACAGAAATACCTTGCCGGGAAACCTTTTGTAGTTCTACCCAAAGCATAGCGCCACCATCGCGGTAGCGTGGTCGCTGACCTGAAACAAAATTTCCTAACGAATAGGCAATCAGTTGATCCTCACTTTTATTCCATACCATAGGCTGCAATACATGAGGATGCGACCCTATTACCAACTTAGCTCCTCCGCGTAAGCAGAGCGCAGCTAATTTTTTTTGCTCCTGATTGGGTAGACTCTGGTACTCGATACCCCAATGCATAAACACGATAATAGCATCTGAATGTTGAGACCTCGCTTTTTCAAGATCTGCCTTGATCTCTACCGTATCGATCAGATTAACGATGTTGGGTTTTGTAACCGCTATACCATTGGTGCCATACGTATAATTTAGGAGCGAAAACATAAACCCATTCTTTTCAACCAAGAGCGGATAAACAGATGATCGTTCCAACGAATCTCTAAATGTGCCTGTATGTAAAATCTCTAAAGAGTCCAAAACTTTTAATGTGCGCTCTAACCCTTTTCTTCTTCTATCGAGACTATGATTGTTAGCCGTAACTAAAATATCCATACCTATACGTTTCAATTCTATCGCCAGCGCATCGGGGGCGCTAAATTGGGGATATCCTTTGTAGGGCGATCCTGCCAGAGTGAGTTCTAAATTACCAATGGCTAAATCGGCCGATCGTACTATTGGAGCGACATACTCGAAACAGGAAGCATAGTTGTATTTTTTTGATTGCGCATCGTAGGCCGCTGCGATATTCGAATCGTGTTGCATAAAATCCCCAACGAATAGCAAGGAAAGCCTCAGGGTGTCTTGCGCAGAGGCTGGCAAACTTAAAATAAGGAACAGTAGAACCGATTTAAACCTGCCCATGGGAATAGTCTATGATTTTATCTTCTGCAATAACGAAAACTCTATCCTCTTTTTTTGGCATAATGCGTGCCATTCCGGTAAACGAACCAAAAGCTGGAAGAATGCCCTGATTCTGACCAAAATAAAAACACGGTAGCATAACCGATTGCTTTCCTGCGCCCCGAAGCGTAACGCCAGGATGAAAATGTCCCGATAAATTGTAGATACCCCTGGGCACCTCAGGCATGGGTTCATGGGTTAGAATAAAATCTCCTTCACGCAATTCGTTCGCATAGCATTTCATCTGGTTGCGTTCATATTGAAGCGCACTCAGAATATCATGATTGCCCAGTACCAGTTCAAACGAACAGTTGATAAAGTTTTTACGAATCTGACCCAGTACTTCCCAGTCTTCATTATAATGACTATGAAACAAGTCGCCCAGAAAAATGATGCGCTCAGGTTTAGTAGCCTGTAATACCGCTATTAAGCTCTCAGCATTTTTATCGTTAGCTCGAGCCGGAACAGGAATTCCCGCCTTTCTGAAATGGTTGATCTTACCAAAATGTAAATCGGCCATCAACACAGTTTTCTTTTGCTTTAACCAAATCGCTTTTTGAGGCAAGAGCTCTATCTTATTTTTTAATAATTGAATTTCCATTCTTCTACCGCAATGTCGCTAAGTCGCAAAGAAATACATTTATTTAAATTATTGCCGAATCAAATTTATTGTGTCTGTGTGGGTCAGTGGCTTAATAATTCTGGTGCTAACTAATTGATAATTAAATAACTAACTATTTCGAAGGTATCTCAAAAAAAGGTAACATTCCCTTAACATTGTACTATCCGGATCGGATTACCTTTAGGCGACTTTATCTCTATGTTTGACCTCAACCTCACCTATTCCATCCTTTTAATAGCCTGCCTGGTGGCTGCCTGCGGCTTCGAGTTTGTGAATGGATTTCATGACACGGCCAATGCTGTGGCCACCGTTATCTATACTAACTCCTTAAAGCCCTGGGTAGCGGTTGTCTGGTCGGGAATCTGCAATGCAACCGGAGTTTTTTTAGGAGGTATTGGAGTGGCCATGGGTATTGTAAACCTCTTACCTGTTGAATCGTTGGTGGATCAGAATATTGCACATAGTGTTTCGATGGTGATGGCGCTTTTACTCAGCGCAGTCTCATGGAACCTGTTAACCTGGTATTTTGGAATTCCATGCTCCAGTTCGCACACACTCATTGGTTCTATACTTGGTGTAGGTCTTGCCTACTCATTACTACCCGATGTAAATCACGCAGCTGTTAATTGGAGCAAAGCAAAAGAAATTGGAGCCTCGCTGTTGATCTCGCCTTTTTTTGGATTTTCATTAGTGATTGTATTGATGTTTGTACTACGTACCTTAACTAAGAAGTCGAGCTTTGGAGATAGTCTCTTTAAAGAGCCTAAGAAAAATCAACCACCCCCGTGGCCCATCCGAATTATTTTAATTTTGACTTGCACGGCAGTGAGCGGATTCCATGGCTCCAACGATGGTCAAAAAGGTGTTGGTCTCATCATGTTAATTTTAATTGGTATTGTGCCGATTCATTTCGCCCTCAACACAACTTCCAATCCATCCACTTTGTTGGCCCCGCTTAATAAAATTGAAACCGTGCTTGGCGCAATTGATCCGTTCACGCTCTCCATCTATGACAGAACTACTTTAGATAGCTCTAAAGTAATGACAGCCCGGTTGATCAAGCGTGTTGAAAATAAATCTTCGGTAAGTTCAATACCTGAACCCAATCGCTTTTTGATTCGCAAGGATATTATGTTGCTTAACAGTCAAGTAAAATCGTTGGTAGCAAAAACAGAAACCCGACTCAGTAAAAATGACAAAGAAGTGCTCTCAACAAATCTTAAAAAAGTACGCGCTATTACAGACTACTCTCCAAAATGGGTAATTATATTAATCGCTGTTTCGTTAGGATTAGGGACCATGATTGGCTGGAAACGAATTGTTAAAACGATTGGTGAAAAGATTGGTAAAGAACATCTCACCTATGCACAAGGCGCCAGTGCCGAGTTGGTGGCTGCCACAACTATTGGTCTTTCTACCGGGCTTGGTTTGCCCGTGAGTACAACCCACGTGCTCTCTTCTGGTATAGCTGGCTCCATGGTGGCTAGTAAAGGAATTAAGAATCTGCAACCCGACACCGTACGCAATATTTTAATTGCATGGTTGCTTACACTTCCCGTGGTGATGGTAATGGCGGGCACGTTATTTTTAATTTTTAGGTCGGTGTTTTAGAAATTTAGATCAACTCAATTTCTCGTCTTTAAAAATCGTAGCTTACAGAGAAGGTGCTCGAAATGAATATTTGCAAAAAACTGCAATAATCTAAAATTTGCTTTACACTCCCATCCTACTTTCATTTGTATTGCCCTTAATTATTACTAAGTTGTCCTTTACTGTTTGCCCCATTTAAGTAAACCGCTATCAAGTATGACCACACGAATTGTAATTCTTCTTTTTGCTTTTAGCACAACATCTCTTTTTGCACAACAAACCATTCCGTTGCGCAAATCTATTGAAACTTCAAAGCGCTCTATCCGGCTGGATGTGCCCATGACAAACTCAATTCGCATGGCATTTAAAAATGGTACACGCGATTTTTCTGGTAAACCGGGACCCAATTACTGGCAATTAGAAACCGATTTCAACATTGAAGCCAGCCTGGACCCGGCTACACAAACTATTACCGGAACTGAAAAGATTATAGTCCATAACAATAGCAAAGACGATTTAAAAAAAATTGTCCTCAGGCTCGATCATAATATTTTCAGGGCTGATGTCCCTCGCGGATCTTCCACACCCGCAGAAACGACAGAAGGCATAATTGTTACAAGCATTAAGATAGCCGGTCAATCTGTTAATTTAAATCCTCCCCCAGCCAACCGGGATGCGCCACCACAACTGGCTGCCTACAACCTAAACAGAACAATTGCAACCATTACACTTATTGAACCTATTAAAGCCGGAACTAATGCAGAACTTCAAATAGCCTGGAACACTAAATTGCCAGGTGGGCCAAACGGAAGAGGCCATCGTATGACACAGCGATTCGACAGCAAACTGTTTCAGCCCACACAATGGTATCCACGCTTAGCCAAGTATGACGATTTGCGAAGTTGGGAAGAAAGTCCATATCTCGGTCCATCAGAGTTTTATAACAACTTTGGTCACTTCGATGTAAAACTTACCGTGCCTGGCGGGTGGATTGTAAGCGGCACAGGTGTGTTGCAAAACCCTACGGAGGTATTAACAGAAACTGCGATACAGCGACTCGCTACCATACTTAATTCCGATGATGAGATTACCCTTGTAGGTGAAAACGAAACCCGCACCGCGCCCGGAAATAAACTTACCTGGCATTTTGTAGCCGATAAAGTAAATGACTTTGCCTGGGCTACTGCCGAGAATTTTATCTGGAAGGCTACGCGTGCAACTATTCCTAGCAAAGGTGCCGTTCCCATTTATATGGTATACCTTCCTGAGCGCGCAAAATATTTTGACAAAGCCGGAGAGACTGCCCGTCATGCACTTCAGTTTTACTCGGCACTTTGGGCTCCCTACCCATTTCCTCAACTTACGTTACAAGATGGCCCAAGTGCGGGCATGGAATATCCAATGGTTATTAACTCTAATCAAGGTGCGGCCGATCATGAAACGGGCCATCAATGGTGGCCTATGATGGTGGGCACAAACGAAACCCGATACGGTTGGATGGACGAAGGATTTAATCAATACATGAATATTCTTTCTGATGACAACGCAGAGGGCAAACCCTATAATCTGAACGGCCTTGGACAAAGCTACGGACGAATGAGCGGAAGTGAATCGGAAGCACCCTTAATGTGGAACGCCAATGATGCCGGCAGTGGGTATGGATTTCAAACATATAGTAAAACGCCCCTTATGCTATCCATGCTCGGTGGTATAGTGGGCGATGACGCAGTAATAAGCGCTATGAAAAAATATACCAGCACCTGGGCATTTAAGCATCCATCGCCATGGGATTATATGTTTTTTATGGACAACGAACTCGGACAAAACCTTGAGTGGTTTTGGTATTACTGGTTGTTTACAACAGAATCGGTAGAAGGTTCTATTAAGGATGTAAAAACGGCTAGTGGAAAAACTACAGTGGAGGTATATCAAGCCGGAGAAATGCCCTCGCCCGTTGTGTTGAAAATTGAGTTTGATTCTGCAGGACCAGCCATTAAAACCTTACCAAATGCGAAAATGATCGATGCAACAACAGCACTGGTTACCTGGCCTGTTTCCGTTTGGTTTAATGGAAGCAGAACATTTAAAGCAACCATGAATTTTGGCGAACGTAAAATCAAGAAGATAACCTTAGATCCCAATGGTCGCTTTCCGGATGCAGATGCAAAAGATAATGTTTGGCCAAGGTAGAGCAGGAATCAAAATTATATTTAATCCCCTATCGTCTCTTACAAGATGATGATTGAAGATAGAAAAATAAAGAAGCACTCAAAAAAATAGAAGAGTTGCTTAAGAAAGATTAATAATGCATCGAACGATCCTTAAATACGGCATTACTTTTTGCATTCTGTTAAGTTGTGCTTCACTTATCACTGCACAAGATCAATCTGAAATTGACCACTTGTTAAAAATCATTGAGACCACGCAAAGCGATTCTGTTAAAATAGCTACACTCAATACGCTATCCCAGCAACTTTATAATGTAGACTTAAAGCAATCCTTACAGTTTTCTCGGGAAGCGTTGATGCTATCAGAACAACAACCCAATAACAAAGGGAAGTTAGATGCGCAAAATATGCTCATGCGAATTCACCGAAGGTTAGGAAACTTTGAAATTGCTATTCGGTATGCGCTGGATGGTGCTGCGTTGGCAACCCGGTTAAAGGATTCTTTACAATTATTCGAATCGTATTCAGCATTGGGTAATATTCATTCGAGTATCCTGAATTATGTAGAAGCAGATCAATATTTACAAAAAGCATATGCCGTTGGGGTTAAATCCCACAAGCCAGGCATTTCTGCAACCCTGAATTTTATCGGGAGAAATTTCGGGAAAATGGGAAACTATGACAGCGCAGAATTGTATATCCTTCGTGCAAAAAAACTGGAAGAGACAAACCCACAACCCGGATATACCCTTTCTTACATTTATAATAACCTTGCCGAGGTATATCTTGGTAAGGGTGAGAATAAACTTGCCTTGGATTACTATAAGAAATCAGAAGCACTCGATAAGTCCCAAAAAAGTCCCTTTGGCATAACCTTTACACTTAATGGGCTGGCCTTGGTTTATAAACAAATGGGGGAATATAAAATGGCAAAAGAAGTCATAAAGAAGAGCCTACAGATCTCCAGTAAATATTTTTATCGCGATAAGGCAAAAGAATCATATACAATTTTATTCGAAATCTATGAATCGCAAAATGATTTCCAGAATGCATTGGAAGCTTACAAACTGGCTAACGTTTACCAAGACAGTATTTTCAGTGATGAGAAATTTCGAACGATTGAAAATTTAAAGATCAATTACGAAACCGATGTAATGCAACGCGAAAATGAATTGTTGCGAAAGGATGCACAATTGAAAAGCTCACAATTAAGCAAACGAAATCTCTTGTTGATCATTGGTGGTGGTGGTGGAATATTTTTGATCCTCGTGATCTTTTTACTATACCGAAATGTGCGAGAACGAAACACACGAAACCGGCTGCTGGCCGATTACAATAGCAACCTTCAACATCAGGTAAAGAAGCAAACCGTTGATTTACAAAAAGCAAATCTGGAGCTGATCAAACACAATGGCCAACTAGAACAGTTTGGGTATATCGCCTCACATAACCTACGTTCCCCGGTAGCCCGTATCATGGGACTAACCTCGTTGATCAAAATGGAGCAATCTCTACCGAAAGGTGCCGAGGATATCATCAATAGGCTTCATGAATCAGCGCACGATTTAGATGAAATTATTTCTGATCTAAATACAATTTTAGAAATAAGAAAAGGAACTGAACTCAAATTAGAAATTGTTGACCTTAACCGTAAGTTGGAAAAAGCAAAAGCTATTCTTAGCGAATCTATAAAAAAATCTCACGGAACAATCGAAACTGATTTCGATGCAGGAAAGGAAGTAACGGGTGAGAAAGTTTACTTTGAAAGTATTATCTATAACTTACTTAGCAATGCTATAAAATATCGGTCGGAAGAAAGACCTCTACATATTTCAGTTCGCACTAAAAAATCGAATGGTCACTTTCAAATTATTTTTTCAGATAACGGAATCGGGATTGACCTCGATAAATTTGGAGGCAAACTATTTTCACTCTATCAACGCTTTCATACCCATGTAGAAGGAAAAGGGCTTGGTCTATTTCTTACTAAAACCCAAGTAGAATCAATGGGTGGAACCATCGAAATAAAGAGTGAGGTCAACGTGGGTACCACTTTTATTATCTCATTTCCGATCTAATAAGTGCAACGTTAGAGGTTGAAAGAAAAAAATCAAACATTGATTCCGAATTATTCTACTCAAAACTTAACTGCATCCGCTTAATTCTATCGGTCAATTTTTCAGAAGTTAGTTTTTCGCGCGTACGATCTACCATAATAGGGAAAGCAAAAGGCGTAGGCTTTTTAGGTTCTGTTATAATAATCTTTTGATGGGCAATGCGATCCAGCGCCATGCGTAACCGGGCTTCTTCCAATTGAAAGTCCATCACCTCTTCAAATGCCTGTAGCAATAAAAGATTATTGGATTCGTATTCATTAAACACATTGAAAAAAAGCTGGGAAGAAGATTGTAAATGTCGCTCCTTTATCTTTTGACCGGGTAGTCCCTTAAAAATCAATCCGGATATAGCGGCAATATCCCTGAATTTTCGTCTTGCCATTTCCGTTGAGTTAATACTCGCCTGAATATCATGCAAAAGATTTTCGCTTCCCAACACATTGGTTTCAATGGCCTCATAAATAGGTATTTCCAGATCGGATAGTAGCTCAAAACCATAATCATTCATGGCGATAGAGAAAGTAATTGGCGTTGCTTGTGAAATCCGATAGGCAATCAACGCAGCCATGCCTTCATGTACAAACCGGCCTTCAAAAGGATACATAACCACATGGTAGCCTTCGGAAGTATGGAAATACTCTACCAAAAATTCATTTCTCTTTGGCAGATGCGAGCGTTGCTGTTGCAAATTCATTAAGGGTCGAAGAAAACGCATCTCGTCATCGGTTTCGCTTTGACGGGCCGCTTCATCTATTTTAACTCTAATCATTTCGCTCAACTGCGAAGAGAGTGGCATGCGCCCACCTTGCCAGGAAGGCACCTTACCGGATTTCTTTTTACTCTTTCGTACATGCGCTTCCATTTCTTTTATGCGCACCAATTCCAGACTTTGCCCCGCAAACCAAAACACATCGCCCACATTAAGGCTGGAAATGAAATATTCCTCAATGGTGCCCAGATATTTACCGGTAACATATTTTACATGTAAAAGATTGTCGCCTACAATGGTGCCAATAGAAAGTCTGTGCTTTAATGCAATGCGACTGTTCTCCACTTTATAAATTCCGTTTTCAACACTTACTTTTCTATATTCATTATACGCTGTGAGGGCCTCCCCTCCGGTTGTAATAAAACTTAAAACCCATAGCCACTCTTCCTTTGTAATGGAAGCATAACTGATTGTGCTTTTAATCTCTGTTAAAATTTGCTCCGGTTTAAACCCATCCGAAACCGCCAGCGTAATCAGATATTGGATCAGCACATCAAAAGATCGTAAATAAGGAACCCGATCTTCCACAATCTTTCTATTCATGCCTTCGCGTAAAGCAGCTGCCTCTGTTAACTCGAGGGTATTGGTAGGTAAAAAATAAATTCTACTCACTGCTCCAGGTTGGTGACCGCTGCGTCCGGCTCGTTGTAAAAAACGCGCAACTCCTTTTGGACTGCCCACTTGTATTACCGTTTCAACCGGCCTAAAGTCAACGCCTAAGTCGAGGCTGGAAGTACACACCACGGCCTTCAGTTTTCCTGCATGCAATTGATCTTCTACCCAATCGCGAATTTCTTTGCTGATGGAACCGTGGTGCATGGCAATCAATCCCGATAACTCCGGAGCAACTTCCAAAATTTTTTGGTACCAGATCTCTGCAAAAGAGCGCGTGTTGGTAAAGATGAGTGTACTGCTGCTTTGCTTTACAATAGGAATAACTTTATCCAACAAGGCAATACCCAGGTGGCCACTCCATGGTAAGCGTTCTACCTCATCGGGAAAAATGGAAACGACCTCAATCTTCTTTTCGATATTGGCTTTTATGATTCGTGTACTCTTCTTATCGATTGAGTTACCCAATAAAATCTGTAAGGACTGCTCCATGTTACCAATGGTAGCTGAGATTCCCCACACTTTTAATTTTGGCGATAGCGACTTTAGTCGCGAGAGGGCCAATTCCATAAGTACACCTCGCTTCGAGCCAAGCAGGTCATGCCATTCATCTACTACAATAGTTTGCAGATCAGAAAAGTAGGTGGCACAACCCTTTTGAGAAAGGAGAAGATGAAGGCTTTCGGGTGTGGTTATTAAAAAGTCAGGCGGCCTTTCCTTTTGTTTAGCACGTTCGCGGGTAGACGTGTCACCACTGCGTACGCTTATCCGCCATTTAGTTTGCAATCCTTCGTTAGCACGGGTGGCCGACCATTCTATTTCTTTTGCCAGCGCACGAATGGGTGTAATCCAGATTGCTTTGGGTCCATTATTCTTAAACTTCTTTAAGTTGATTTCGAGGAAGATAGGAACCAGTAACGAGTACGTTTTACCGCTTCCTGTAGGCGCATTCACTAAACCACTTTGACCAGACCATACGCTTTGCCACGTATCAACCTGAAATGGAAAAGGAGTCCACCCCTGCTGTTCAAACCACTTCTTACCTTTTTTCAGATAGTCATCCATCAAAACTAAAATTAGGATAAAATAACATTTTTGGACCAACAGTGTTAATTTGGGTAATAATAACCTCTATGAGAAACTCGACCAGGAAATTCTAAACCTTCGAACCCTTATGGAACAAGTAATTCTGGTAAACGAAAAAGATGAAGAAATCGGGCAGATGGAAAAGCTCGAGGCCCATCAGAAAGGACTGTTACATCGGGCTTTTTCCATTCTTATCTTTAATTCGCAAGGAGAAATGCTTATTCATCAACGGGCATCTTCTAAATATCATAGTGGAAACCTTTGGACTAACGCTTGCTGCAGTCATCCAGAACCGGGTGAGACGATTGGAGCAGCCGGACAACGAAAACTACTTCAGGAAATGGGGATTCGTTGCACATTAACTTACTCGCATAAATTTCTTTACAAGATAGGTCTTGATAATAATCTCACTGAACACGAATGGGATCATGTGCTGATCGGTTATTTTGATGGTTCGCCAACTATTAATCCTGTCGAAGTACAAGCCTGGAAGTATGAATCCCTTGAATTTCTAAAAGGAGATGCTGCGAAGCATCCGGACAGGTATACCAGTTGGTTTAAGATTATCTTACAACAACCAGAACTTTCAACGAGCTAAATTCCTAACTCTACTTGAAAAACAGTCGACCAATACGCGTCCGAGTATGCATTCAACTTCATATCAGTTAGTTCTGTATACATTATACCACCCTGCACTTTCAACCGATGCCCCATAAAGTATTTAGTAATTCCTAACTCGTAATTCTCAACTTGATTATTCAATGAGGATGTTGTTGTAGCGGGGTTATCATATAAATCAGAAGAAGGTTTAGTGGTCGCATACCGGCCAGCAATCTCCACATTGTTTTTGAAAAGATAACTCATTTGCGACAGCACCCCGTACCCCGTATAGATAGCACGATACTCCGATGAATTATCTGGGTTAATGGTGATCGGGTTCACAGCCGTACGATTCATAAATTCTGAATACCAGGCCCATCCTCTGTATTTTGAGAGCAAGTCTACTTCAAAAGCATTCATCGAACGATTTTCGTATAAATCATTACCGAGTTGCCCTGCCTGGCGCAACGCCTTTTCGTTATGCGAATAGGTTGTTGCCAAGGAAACTTTTAACGTTTTTTCGCGAGCCAAATCTCCTTCTACGTAATCATTGTCTCCTGTAAAGTGGCCAAAGGGTAAAAACTCAACTCTGCCCGTGGTGGCAAGTCCATTATTTGAAAGGTTGGAATTTCTTCCTTCACCCGAAGTCAAGGCGCCTCGCAAGATCAAATACTTGGTGGTGTAATGTGCAAAAAAACCAAAGTCACGGTCTAAGGTAAATTTTGAGTTCACAATAGAGCGGTCATAGAATTGTTGATCGCCAGAAGAAACCACCCGTTGCCGGTTACCGGGAAGTTTCGTTTGGCCAAAGCCCAAGCGCAATCTTGGGTTGGGATTATAATAAATGACAGCATCGCGAACCACATTGGGACTTGAGTTGACTATTGAATTATCGTAACCGCGCCAATCCATATCGCCCCGGGAGAATGATAGTTGTATGTAGTACGTGAGTTTTGGATTGTATACAAAGCCTGTGAATTTCATCCGCAATCTTCTTACACGAAACTCAAACTCGTCAGGGGCCAGATCTGTATCGCTTTTGCTGATATACATAGCCCGGTTCTGCATGCGAAACTGGAAATTGAGCGAGAACAAACTATCCGTTGTAACTAAGCCAACTCCTTTGCCCTTTCTTGCATACGCTTGAACACCAAGCTTCGAATCTTGCGTTAATCCCGAAAAAGAGATTGAGAAAAGAAGTAAGACAAGGGAAAATTTGTTTCTACAACCAGAAAAGGCAGCATGAACGAGAGTAGAAGCAGTCATCATAAATTGGGGTTTGGCAATATTATCGAAAATATTACCAAATTGTTTAACTGATTATTATTCAGTTAACATAACCCCCTATGACTATATAATTTTATGCAGACGATTAATCCATTACTTCATAAATACCAACGGGGTTGGATTTATTTTTTAAGACAACATCCTCCAATTTGCGGCAGTTAAAGGAAACTTTTATTTTTTCGTAAGCAGATTGATTGATTATAATTTGACCTGGACCTGCCACAGATTGAAGGCGCTGCGCGGTATTTACGATATCACCAATTACCGTATAATCGAGTCTGCGTAATGTTATTGAACCAATGTTACCCGAGATCATCTCGCCACTATTGATACCTATTGACACCAGAGGAACAAAAGAAGTTCTTCCCTCTATAGCCGGCAAGGCCGCAATTTTATTTCTCGTGGCCAGGCAAGCATCCACGGCCCGATCTAAATGATATTCCCCCCGGAACACAGCCATGATGGCATCACCAATAAATTTATCGATGTACCCACCCTGACCGATTATTTCTTTTACAATGATATCAAAATAGTCATTCAATAATTTAACCACCGTATTGGGCTCTTCCTTCTCACTGATGGAAGTAAAACTACAGATGTCTATGAAAGCCACGGTGGCCTCCACCGTTTCATTGGCCATCAGCGAGGTTTCATATTCGCGACTGCCCATAAAATTAAGTACCGTTTTATCTACATACATTTTAAGGATGTTGTTTTCCTTAATAGCCTTCAGTGTATCGCGCATCTGCAGCACCTGCTTTATGGTTTTATCAACCGTTAGAGAGAGATCATCAAAATTGATAGGCTTGGTAATAAAGTCAAAAGCACCCCGGTTCATAGCAATGCGAATATTATCCATATCTCCATAGGCTGACACGATAACCGATTTGATCAACGGACTGGATTCACTTAGTTTACTAAGCAGTGTTAATCCATCCATCTCGGGCATGTTAATATCGCTCAGCACGATATCTATATCCGGATGCTCTTTTAATTTCTCAAGCGCATCTTTACCATTAATAGCAAAAACAAATTCATATTCCTGTTCTCGGATTTTTTGACGAAATTTTTGTTTGATGAGTGTTTCCAAATCCGGTTCATCATCCGCTACTAAGATTTTTGCCATTAGCTGGTAAGTTTTAATTTTTGTTTTAATGCGGTAAAGTCTACGGGCTTGGTTAGAAAATCGTCAGCGCCCAGTTCTTCGGCAATCCGGTGATTTTCGGAATCGCCATAAGCTGTAATCATCATAACGATGGGGGGTGGCTTCATGTATTTTTTCTTCACATTTTCCAACAATTGTAACCCGCTCATGCCGGGCATATTAATATCCGACAAGATCAGCATGGCTTCATGCTCCCATTTGTTAAGCTGAACCAGTGCATCCTCTCCTGAAAATGCAAAGACAAAGTCAACCTGACCGTTTTTAATTTCTTTCCTGAACCGTTGTTCAAACAAAGTTTTAACATCTTGTTCATCATCAACTACTAGAATTTTCATAGTAAGTATTAATCAGTTAAAATTATAATAAAGGTTGTACCCTCGGAGGGCATGGTTTCTACTTTAAGCTCGCCACCATGGGCGTTGCTGATGATGTCGTAACTCATGCTCAATCCCAAGCCGGTTCCTTGTCCGGTTGGTTTGGTAGTAAAAAAAGGTTGAAAGATTTTATCTACTATGTTTTGCGGAATACCGTTTCCATTATCGCTTACGCGGATCTCAATTTTTTTGCCCATGCGTTTGGTGCTTACGGTTACGGTAGGTTCATACCCCTCACCTTGCTGTTGCTTCCGTTCTGTTACGGCATAAAATGCATTAGTAATCAGATTAAGAATCACGCGACCAAGGTCTTGTCCAATAACATTAATACTTCCCACGCTTTCATCAAAATCAGTTTTCATAGAGGCATTGAACGACTTGTCTTTTGCCCGCAACCCATGATACGCCAAGCGTAAATATTCATCGGCTAATGCATTAATATTTGTGGGTTCCTTTTTACCGCTGCTCGTGCGGCTGTGTTGCAACATGCTCTTTACAATACCATCGGCACGTTTGCCATGAAAAACTATTTTATCTTCATTGTCGGAAATGTTTTTGCCTAGGGCTTTGGCCTCCTCGAAATTTCCAGCATCAATTTCCGCATTCATTTCACCAATTAACTCCTTATTCACTTCGCTAAAATTATTAACGAAGTTCAACGGGTTTTGAATTTCGTGTGCAATGCCAGCGGTGAGTTCGCCAAGCGAAGCCATCTTTTCGGATTGAATGAGTTGTGATTGAGTTGCTTTTAATTCGGTATAGGCCTTTTCAATTTCTTTGGCTTGCTTTAATTCTCGCTCGCGGCTGCGTTCGCGCTCACGAAGTTTGATGCTTCTACGCACACCGCGATCAGTTGTATACGCAAACACTACAAACAAGACGACATACGAAGCGTACGCCCACCACGTGCGCCACCAAGGCGGATGTATAATGATCGCAATTGATTTTCCGGTTTCATTCCAAATGCCATAGGCATTGGCCGCTCGTACAATAAACTCATAGTTGCCCGGATCTAAATTGGTGTACGCGGCAAAGTTTCGGTTATCATAAATCCAATCCTGATCATAACCTTTCAGCATGTGGGCATATTGATTTTTCTGTGGGTTGGCATAGTGCAGGGCAGCGAATTCAAAACTTAAATTGTTTTGATCAAAGGGCAACG
This sequence comes from Cyclobacteriaceae bacterium, assembly GCA_018063305.1. Classification (GTDB taxonomy): domain Bacteria; phylum Bacteroidota; class Bacteroidia; order Cytophagales; family Cyclobacteriaceae; genus ELB16-189. Next base: position 13,235 of record JAGPBO010000016.1, on the reverse strand, counting down.
AAATACTTTTAGCATCTAACAAGCTTTCGGTAAGCGGAGAGTTTTCTTTCATATCCAACACTGACTTGTTAGCGATAAATAAATTGGAAATGATAATGGCCGGAGGCGTTTTGTTGGATGTTATGTTGGTGAATGTAGTAAGTCCGGCTTCGCTGCCAAAATAGAAGCGTCCATCCGGTGCGCGAGTTGTAGTGAGTTGTAAAAATACATCGGTACCCAAGCCATCTGAGGAGTTGTAATTTATAAAAGTTACTTTATTCAGGTTTTTATTTCTAACCATTTGTGACAACCCATTTTGTGAGGCAATCCACATTTCACCATCATCGCCTTCCACTACGCCCACGGTAAGGTTGGTGGGTAGCCCATCGGCTTCGGTGTATCGGGTAAAAATTTCCTTTATAGGATCAAATTTATTAACTCCTTCCGGGGTAGCCAGCCAAATCATGCCGTGGCTATCTTGTTGAATATCTAATACATTATTGTGGCTAAGCGAGTTGTTATCTTGAGCGTTGTATTTATAATTTTTGACACTATTGGTAACTGGATCAATTCTGTTAAGGCCACTTCCAACTGCAGCTACCCAAATAAATTTATCGGTTACTTCAATGTCGTTAATACTTATACCATCTATCACCAATTCTTCATGCTCTGGAACTACGGGGGTTTGAAACGATTGCAACTGGTTTTCATCTTTAAGTTTTAAGAGTGCAATACCGTAGAGTGAAGTTTGTGTAGGTGCCGGCTCATTCCATTTACCAAACGCATGGCTGTCGTCCGTTTTGTAATGAATTGTGTACTTGCCCGGTTGCAGCGTTATAGATTTAATTTCTATTCTGTTTTTAGAAGCACCTCCGGCATGAAAGGTATTTGCGAAAGTGCTCATTAGCCAAACCGTATCCTTTGCTTCATTTTCAAGCCAGCCGAAATCAGCCAGACCTGAGGCAGCATCAACCTCGCCAACACTCATTACCCAATAGGTACCCACTTTATTTATTTCTATGGGCAGTGCTAGGTCTTGATTGTCGGTAACTTTTTCTATGGCACCAATTTTTTGATCGGTAGAAATTAGTTTTTCCAGCTCTGCCACTAACCGATCAGGGTATTGCCGGGTTTGTTGGCTCACTACCCGCTGAAGCGTATTGGTTTTCGTGTTTAAAATATTGAGCCCGCTGTTGGTACCAATCCATAATTGGTCTTTGTTATCCGGTTTAATTACCCGCACTTGATTATCTGAGATTGAGGTTGCGTTCGTTGAATCATATTTGAACCTTCTTACTTCTTTATAATTTCTATCCAACTCAATTAAGCCATCACCCCAGGTACCTAGCCAAAGTGAGCCATCGGTATCTTCGGCAATTGCTCTGGCGGAGCCGCCAAACATATCGTCAACAACTTTGAACGTCACCTTTTCAAAGGTTTGCTTTTTGGGGTCATAGATATTGACACCACCACCCCGTGTACCCACGTAGGTTATGCCTGGTTTAACTTTGGACGCAAGAATACCAAACGTTCCACCAGCACTCATGCTATTCGGATTATTTGCATCATGACCCAGGAACTGGAAAGGCTTATTTACAGGATCATATTTTACCAATCCGGCTTCGCGGCTACCAAACCAAAAAATACCACTTTGGTCAATCATAAATTGAGTAAACGTAATATTCCAGCCATGCGTGCGCATGATAACCTTGCCAACAATTTCAATTTCGGTATAGTTATCACTGATGCCATCAAACTTCAACAGCCCACGAAAATTATTGGCGATCCAGATATTACCTTGTTGATCGGGCCAAATCTGGTTCCACTGATTCCACGCGTCTAATGGTGAATCGCTATATTTTTTTAATGTTTTAATACTTGCTGTTTCCGGATTGTATTTATAAACTCCGTTACGAGTGGTAATCCATAGGGTATTCGTTTTGTCAGCATAGAGTGCCGTTATATTGTTTTCTGTGATTTTAAAATCAAACCCACCAAGTTGTTCAGCGGGTACAGGCTTAAAAGAATTCTCATCCTTCCCTTGCCGCATCAGTCCATTGGTGAATGAGCCTAACCAAAGATTGCCCTTTAAATCCTCCACAAGGTCATGTGAGGAAGTAATCTGATCGACTTCTGACATATTGGGCACATCGTATTTTGCCCGCCTCCATTCATCCTTAACCGAATCGTATTGTACCAACTGAGCAGATAATGTGTTTGCCCAAAGTCTGTTTTTTGAATCTTTAAAGAACCTAAAACCCGCTACTTCCGATTCGAGGGTAAAATTGAAAGCCGGTGCGAAATTGTAGTTCTTAAATTCATTTTTTTGGCGAATGTATTTTGATACTCCCTTGCTATTGCCAATCCAAATGTCATGATCGGTATCTTCGAACAAACTCCAAACATTATTGTGTTGTAAACTGGTGGTATTGCCGGGTATATTTTTGAAGGTCTGAAATTTATAGCCATCATACTTTTGCAATCCATTGGTAGTACCGATCCACATCAGTCCATAGCTATCTTGTATAACCGCATTGACCGTTGGAGAAACCAACCCATCGGAGACGGAGATGTACGTAGGTTCTATGGTTTGTACCTTTGCCTGAGCGTGAAGGGTGCTATTTGATAGAAAAAGTAGGATAATTACGAGTAGAGCGACCTGCTTAACAGGTGGGTGAGATTTAGCCATTGGTAAATATAAAATAATTGTCTGAATCACGCCTGCCTGCCTAAGCGGCAGCTCAGGCAGGGATTGACACTGATTAAATGATTTCATGGATTTAAAGGTATCTCTCATTCCAAAAGTTCAACGTATTTCATTTATTTTAATCTGTGTCATCTGTTCAATCCAATTAATCCGTGGCTCAGACAATGGGTGGCCTTATAATAAATTCACCTCCTTCTCCTACTGTGGTTTCTACCTTGAGTTCCCCACCATGTGCTTTCACAATATCATAAATTGTCTGAACCACAGATTCAAACAACTGGCAATTGAATAATAAACTCACTTCCTTCACCTTCTTTCGTGTTTACCTTTATTTTACCACTATGCGCTTTCACAATATCATAACTTAAACTCAAACCCAATCCTGTTCCTTGGCCTGTTGGTTTGGTGGTGAAGAAGGGTTGAAATATTTTGTCGACAATGTTTTGTGGAATGCCCTTGCCGTTATCTTTTACTTTTATCTCGACCTCACCCCGGCCCTCTCCAGAGGAGAGGGAGTGAATTGTGCTAACAATAACAGTTGGTTCATAATTTGAGCCTTCTGCTTTCTGCCTTTCGCTTACCGCATAGAAGGCATTGTTTATCAAATTCAAAACAACTCTTCCAATATCCTGTGGCACTACATTAATTTTTGGATGTGATGTATCAAAATCAGTTACATACTTTGTGCTGAATGACTTGTCTTTCGCGCGATAGCCGTGGTAGGATAATCGCAAGTATTCATCACATAAATTATTAATATCGGTTAACTCCTTTTTACCCGAGCTTCCACGACTGTGTTGCAACATTCCTTTTACAATATCAGAAGCGCGCTTGCCATGAAAGCTTATTTTCTCTTCATTTTCTTTTACATCCCTGGCTATCGTTTTAACTTCTTCTAAATTTCCTTTTTCAGCTTCCTGCACTATTTCTTCCATTAGTTCGGAATTCACTTCTGAAAAGTTATTTACAAAGTTCAAAGGGTTTTGAATTTCATGAGCGATGCCCGCTGTGAGTTCACCAAGACTTGCCATCTTTTCGGATTGTATGAGTTGTGATTGAGTTGATTTGAGTTCTGATAAGGCATTCTCAAGCTTATTTGTTTTATCATTCAAAGAAATATTTGTTTTTTGCTTAAGGCGATTGTGCCTGAAAAGAACCAATGCAATGATCAAAAGTCCGCCAATACCAGCAAGCAATGCATATTGTCTAATACTATTTTTATAGTTTAGGTTTGCAGCCACCAATTCATTTTGTCGCTCCTTATCTTCGAAACGCAGGGCATTCATCGATTGCAATTTATCATAGCTATAAATGCTGTCTCTGATGGTATTTGCAATTTTTAAATATCGAAGCGCTTCGACTGGTTCAATTGCCTCATACACTTCAGACAATAGGATTGTGGCTTTCAACTCGACTTCCTTATTGGATCCGAGCTTCTCTATCTCATCGGCTTTTTTTGCATAATAGATAGCAGAATCTCTTTGGCCTTGACTAGTATAAAAGCTTGCGAGGTTGATACACGATTCGGCATATAATGTATTACCAGGGGTTCGGCTCGTCTTCGCTATACTCGCCCAATGATATTTCAAACCGAGCGGATAATCTCCCTTCCGGATGTATATGTTGCCTAAGATTCGAGATACCCCGTCTATTACGGAGCCGTTATTCATTTCGAGTCCTTTGCTATATGCAATTTGAGCCATGTACAAGGCTGAGTCAGGCATGTTCATTTTCTCATACACGTCCGAAGAAAGCCAATAGGTAACAGCATAAAAGAAAGGATGGCTTCCATCAGCCACTACTTTGTTGGCTCTTTGGTAATAGGTTAGTGCCTCACGATAATTAATACGACTTAGATAGACATTACCTAATCGTATCAAAGCAAAGGCTTGGTCTGTTTTTAGGTTGTGTTGCTGTGCAATCTGTAATGCCTTCAGGCCTGCCTCAAGACTTTTTGGAAGATTGCTGGTAATGGTAAAGTAGATGCTGATCGCCAACAACGCTCTTACCTCTCCTTTCGGAAAATTAATACTTCGGGATAGTGCTAAAGCCCTTTGTCCGTAATAAAATGTTGAGTCTTGCTTCGTGCCCCCCCTATACGATTCTGCTAGCTCGGCCATGATTAATGCACGGGTAGTGTCATGCTTGGCCAGCGAAAGTTCACTATGCAACCTTTGTGATCCACTCATACCAACATTTTGACTGAATACTGGAATCACGGCCAACGATGAGATCAGGATGAACAGGTATTTTTTCATATCACCATTTGCTTAAGATGTTAATTCGATGATAAATGTAGAACCTTCGCCCTCTTTAGTTTCTACTTTCAACTCTCCTCCATGCGCTTTTACAATATCGTAACTCAAACTCAAACCTAACCCAGTTCCTTGTCCTGTTGGCTTTGTAGTAAAGAAAGGTTGGAATATTTTATCGACAATGTTTTGAGGAATGCCGTTGCCGTTATCTTTTACTGAGATTAAAATTTTGTCACCATTTTCTTTGGTGGTAACAACAACTTGAGGCTCGTAGCCTGCAGCTTGCAGCTTTGTTTTTTCACTAACCGCATAGAAAGCATTATTAATCAAATTCAAAACGACTCTTCCAATATCCTGCGGCACTACGCTGAGTTTCGGAAGTGATGTGTCAAAATCCGTTGCATACTTTGCGCTGAATGACTTGTCTTTCGCGCGATAGCCGTGATAAGATAATCGCAAGTATTCATCACATAAATTATTAATATCGGTTAACTCCTTTTTACCCGAACTTCCACGACTGTGTTGCAACATTCCTTTTACAATATCAGAAGCGCGCTTGCCATGAAAGTTTATTTTCTCTTCATTTTCTTTTACATCCCTGGCTATCGTTTTAACTTCCTCTAAATTTCCTTTTACAGCTTCCTGCACTATTTCTTCCATTAGTTCGGAATTCACTTCTGAAAAGTTATTTACAAAGTTCAAAGGGTTTTGAATTTCATGAGCGATGCCCGCTGTGAGTTCTCCGAGCGAAGCCATCTTCTCTGATTGGATAAGTTGAGATTGAGTGGCTTTCAATACAGACAAAGTTTCTTCAATTTTTTCTTTCTGCTCTTTTAACAGATTGTTAGCTTTCTGTTTGTTGCTATTGTTTCGAATCAGTATGAAGGCAAACAAAAGAGAAAAACCTAATGCAGAAAACAGGGCGGCAAATTTTATTCTATTCGTTGAACCTTCCTTTTCTTGCAATGCGACCTGTTGTCGCTGTTGCTCGTCCATCATTAACAGTTGCAGTTGCTTGAATTTTTGTGGACCATACAGACTGTCTGTCATAACTTGCGCATAATTTTGATAGAAAAATGCACTGTCAATATTATTTTGAAGACGGAAAAGTGAGAACATAAGCTTACTTGTTTCCAGTATCTCCAATCGCTGCCCAGATTGCGTTACGTGAGCAAATGATCGCCTTGCATAATACAGGCTGGAATCATAGCGAGAATCAGATGCATACAGTTCGGCAATTTTTCGTTCAATCCTGCCATTATTTACTCGGTCATTGATGGTATGGACACTTTGCAATGCTTTATAATAATATACCAATGCAGAGTCTTTTCTGTCGAGGCTGAAGTATGCATTTCCAAGCCTCAACAGGATTAGTGATTTCAGTGGACCATGGGTCATTCCGCTATAGGAGCCTAAGGCTTGTTTCTGATAGAACAATGCAGAATCGGGCATCTTAAGCAAATCATAGGCATTACCGATATTAGAGAGATTGAAAGGCACTACCGGGGTTTTGACCGGTAATTTCTGGAAGATCCTGTTGGCTTGCAGCTGATAGCTTAGAGCCTGTCTGTATTCCCTGAATTCAACGTACGTGAAGCCAATAAAAACAAGGCTTCTCCCCTCGCCTTGTAGGTCTTGTTCCTTGCGGTTTATCGCAAGAGCTTCAAATTGCATTTTCAGCGCACTCGGATATTCTCCTAAAATGCGAAGTGCTTCTCCGGAACTTCTTAATGATTCCAGTTCACCTTCGGTCGACTTCAGCGCTCTTGCCAATGTCAATGCCCTTGTTGCGTATTCCAGAGACGAGTCCGGTTTTGAAAAAAAGTAGTACTCATTAATCTCCAGCAATAACTTTAATTGATTGCTATCCGGTGGGCTATCTCTTACTGCTTGCTTCAGGCTGTCTATATGTGAAAGCGGCTGCCCTTGGGCAGTTGATATAAAAATCAGAAAAAGCACCGGAGTTAACAGGATTTTCATACATGATTTGCATTAAGGACGATTACAAATGTTGAACCGATTCCCACTGCTGTTTCTACTTTCAACTCTCCCCCATGCGCTTTCACAATATCATAACTTAAACTTAAACCTAACCCGGTTCCCTGCCCCGTTGGTTTGGTTGTAAAGAAGGGTTGGAAGATTTTTTCTTTGATGGAATCCGGGATACCGTTGCCATTGTCTTTTACCAAGATTAAAACTGAGGTACCTTCTTTTTTTGTACTGACGATTACTGTTGGTTCGTAGTTACTGTCAGGCTGAGCTTGTCGAAGCCTTTCATTCACTACATAAAAAGCATTCGTGATCAAATTCAAAACCACTCTTCCTATATCTTGTGGTACTACATTTATCTTTTCTAGTGATTTATCGAAATCAGTTTCAATTTTGGCGTTGAAAGATTTGTCTTTGGCGCGGAGGCCATGATAAGCTAATCTCAAATATTCATCGCAGAGTACGTTCATGTCTGTTAGCTCCTTAGTTCCACTACTCGCGCGACTGTGTTGCAACATTCCTTTCACAATACCATCGGCACGCTTGCCATGATGATTGATCTTCTCCTGATTACTACTAATATCAGCGGCCATCCTCTCTGCCTCTTTATAGTTACCTTGTTTTATTTCTTCCAGCATATCAGCAATCAACTCTTTGTTTACTTCCGAAAAATTATTTACAAAATTGAGTGGATTCTGAATTTCGTGCGCAATGCCTGCTGTGAGCTCACCCAGACTTGCCATTTTCTCTGATTGAACAAGCTGCTGCTGGGTTGACTGAAGTTCACTCAATGTGGCATCAAGCTTTCTGTAAGCCGAAGCATTGTCCAACGCGATGGCTGCATAATTGGCCAGGTTCCTCAATAAGTTTACGTGATACTCCGAGTAAGCATCTTTTTTAAAACTCTGCGTGGTAATAACTCCTATGACTTTATCCTTTAGCATCAGTGGCATGTAAACAATAGAGTTTGGGGTTTTACCTTCAAGAGGTTTTCCGTAGGACTTAAGATATTTATCGTATTCCTTCTCAAAGTCTGAGATTACAATTTCTTTTTTGTTTTTGAAGCACCAAATTGAAAGCCAGCGCTCTTCATCCAAATGATTTGAATAAGGCGGTAACATGACACCTTCCTCTTTTGTTGATGGAAAATCGATACGGCTTTTTTCCTTATTATAAATTCCTACTCCAAAAACGGAAGCATCCATCAATGCATTTACATTTTCGTAAACTGTTTCTATGATCTTGTCGATTGAAAGTGTAGAGGTTATTGCACGCCCTATTTTGCTGAGTTCTTCGGTATCCGCTCTTCGTTTGTTTTCCGCTTCAGCGCGAAGTTCTGCTTCACGCAATGCTGCTCGCTCACCTTCCTTCTTGGAGATAATGCTTCTTTGCAGGCGATCTATACCAAAAACAGTAGCAGCAAACAAGGCGGCAAATAACACGTAGGCCCACCAGGTTCTATACCAGGGCGACAATATGGTAAATTGAAGAGACGCTCCTTTTTCGTTCCAAACTCCATCAGCGTTTGCCGCTTTTACATTGAATGTGTAGTCCCCGGGAGACAAGTTGGTGTATGTTGCTGATCGCTTGTTGTCTGCCTCAATCCAATCCTTATCAAAACCTTCCAGCTTATAACTGTATTTATTTTTTTCAGGATTGGCAAAATGTAATGCTACAAAATCAATACTGATTTCATTCTGATTATAATTAAGTGTGATGTTCGGATTATTTGAAAGTGGTTCTTTTAGTGGTGAATCCGGACCTGCTTTAACGGTTTTATTGAAGAGTTTGAAATCCGAGATAACAACCTGAGGTGGTATTGAGTTAGTACTTAAATATTTGGGTTCAAAAGCCGTAACTCCCAATCCATTTCCAAAATATAAAACACCACTGGCGCCTTTTGTAAAGGCATTCTGATCAAATTCAAGTGCCATCAGGCCATCATCGAGGCCATAATTTCTAAACTGCTTTGTATCTGGATTGTAGTTACTAATGCCGTCATTGGTGCTTATCCAGAGTGTTCCATTATCATCTTCGAGAATACCATACAACGTATTACTAGGAAGCCCCTCCTTCTTGGTGAGGTGTGTGGCTATTCCCGTTTTTGTGTCAAATCGATTTAATCCGGCACCGTTTGCCATCGCTAACCATAATATTCCTGGTTCTGACTTACGCTCTACAATACTATAGATGGAATTATCACTAATCTTGGTCGTATCTCGCGGATCATAGGCCGACTCTACTGTAACCTTCCCGTACGAATCAATTCGGAACAGCCCTTTACTAGTGCCAAGCCAAAGTGTTGCATTAGCATCCTGCAGCATAACAAAAACAACAGGCTCAAAAACGGTAGTATCCGGAGAAAGTGGAATGCGTGTGAAAACTTTTGTATGCGTATTAAAACGATCGAGACCACCAAAACTACCGACCCATAGATCATTTCGATCTCCCGCCACTGGATCTAAACCAAAGATGTTATTTCTACCTCTGTTTTTCTCCGTACGCTCGCGCCTAAAGCGAGTCACTTTTCCTGTTTTACGATCGAAAAGACTGAGACCACCTTCTCCGGCCACCCAAAACTGTCCAGCTTCATCTTCAGCAAATGCCCTCAGACTTCCCGGAAGTACTGTGCTTTGATTATTAGGATCGTTTTGAAATCGTTTCACCTTTCTGGTTTCAGAATCAAATTCTGTTAGTAAGTTTCCTCCTGCTCCAACATCAGTTCCTACCCATAAACTACCCTGACTATCTTCGTAAACACCCCAGACAATGCCGGGAGCCAGGCTTGAAGGATCATCTGGAATATTTTTTATATTTCTAAAATTAACAGCACCCGGATTGAATGCATTGATTCCTTCGGTGGCTGTTCCTGCCCACATCATTCCGGTGCGATCCAGAAAAAGTGATACTACTTGATTGTCGCGTAAACTATTTTTGTCGCGCGGGTCATTACGGTAACTGGTAAACTGCTCTGTGCGCATATCAAATCGAGCAATTCCGGTACCGGGTCCACCCACCCATAGTATGTTGGGATCAGCCGGATCAGGTCTTACTTCGTGGATAAAATTAAGAGGGTTGAACACACCTTTATTGGGTTCAATAAGAAACCGTTTATGTTCGCTCGTTTTGCTGTTCAGTCTAACGAGCCCATTACCTGTTGCCAGCCATAAGGTTCCCTGGTTACCCGGAGGTATGTATTGCCCAAGTACATTTTGTTGCTGATTGTAGCCCGGATTGGCGTCTGGATCATAGAGATATTTTGTAACCAATTCGGTTTTTGGATCAATACGATTGATACCATTGTTAGATCCAACCCAGATTTGTCCATCACTGTCTTCACTTAACCAGTATAGCCCTTCGGAAGATATTGAGTTTGGATTTTCTGGGTGATACCGGTAATGAGAAAACTTGCCATCTTCTCCAGCACGCATTCGATTGAGTCCGTTACTAAATGTACTCACCCAAAGATCTCCATTGCTTGCCTCAAGTGCCTGAAATGGTCGGTCACTGGATATACTGGTTGAATCATCAGGATCATAACGATAATGCACGGCAGTACCGGAGATGGGATTCATTCGGTTAAGTCCTCCACCCTCGGTTGTCACCCAAAGGTCTCCATTGCTGGCTTCGGTTGCGTTCCAGACCCAACTATCTGAAAGCGAGGTGGTATCAAAAGGGACAGAAGTAAAGATTTTAAACTCATAACCATCATAGCGGTGAAGACCGCCTTGGGTGGCAATCCAAATAAAGCCCTGCTTATCCTGTATAATGCTATTTGCACTACCCTGCGCAAGGCCATCTTCAATACTAAGTTGCTCGAAGCGTAAAGTAGGAGCTTCACTGGAGAGGGAAACTTTTGGAGCCTCTTTCTCAATTTGAGCTTCAGCATTTTTTGTTGCCAGTGTAATACAAAATATCAGAAATACACAGGAGTAAAACCTCATCGGCAAACAAAGTATCTTAATTGAGTGGATCGTTCTTGATTGGAAACCTTTTTCAAATGCCATTTAGCAACAGTAGTTTGAGGGTAAAGTAAGTAATATATAAGATTGATGCACCTGGTCAATATCGTAAATATTCTGAATCACAGATGTACACAGATTAATGGATTTCACCGATTTTAAGGTATCTCTCATTCCAAAAGTCCAACGTATTTCATTTATTTTAATCTGTGTCATCTGTGCAATCCAATTAATCCGTGGTTCAAACAATGGGTAGCTTTATAATGAATTCAGTTCCAACCTGCGCTGAAGCTTCAGGTGACAAGCCTTCAATATGTTTACTCTCCACCCTCAACGCCCCACCATGCGCTTTCACAATATCATAACTTAAACTCAACCCAAGTCCAGTTCCTTGGCCGGTTGGTTTAGTGGTAAAGAAGGGTTGAAAGATTTTTTCTTTGATGGATTCAGGAATACCGTTGCCGTTATCGCTTACATTTATTTCAATTTTGTTGTTTATTTTTTTTGTGCTGATGGAAACGGTTGGCTGATAACTTGCACCGGCTTCGACAGGCTCAGCCTGACAGGCTTTAGATTTTTCGTTCACTGCATAAAAAGCATTGTTAATTAAATTCAAAACAACTCTCCCTATATCCTGTGGCACAACATTTATTTTAGGAAGAGATGAATCAAAATCCGTTTCATATTTTGCGTTGAAACTTTTGTCTTTTGCTCGCAGTCCATGATAACTCAAGTGTAAATATTCATCGCATAACGCATTAATATCAGTTGGTTCTTTTGCGCCACTGCTGCTGCGCGAATGTTGCAACATCCCTTTCACAATGGCATCGGCTCGCTTGCCGTGATGATTGATCTTATCAAGATTGCTGGCAATATCATGGAGAAGCTGATCCTCTTCGGTCTCACTTTTCCCATCTTGTGTCTTATGTCTAATGTCTTGTATCTCTTTGATTAACTCCGTATTCAACTCCGAAAAATTATTGACAAAGTTCAACGGGTTTTGTATTTCGTGAGCAATGCCAGCTGTCAACTCGCCCAGCGAAGCCATCTTCTCTGATTGGATGAGCTGCGACTGTGTAGATTTTAGTTCCTTCAATGTTTTTTCCAAAACTATTTTGGCTTTCTTTTCCTTTTTGTTGTTACGATACAGAATAAGACCTACCAGAGAAAGAATTGCAAGTCCTGCAATCATACTATATGTTCTGGTTTTACTCTTTGTTAGGATTTTTTCTTTCTCCAGTTTTTCCAACTTTGTCTGCTCATCTACAACAACGTCCAGAAATGCAAGAAGATTTTTTCGTTCTTCTACACTTAAACTATCACTTAATGATTTAGCTAATTTTAAATACACGGTGGCACTATCGGTTCTGCCCAGGCGATCATAATGGGAAGCAAGGAGATTGTAAGCGTCTCTTTCCCCCACTGGGTCTTTGCGCTTTTCAGAAGCTTTCAAACTTTCATTTGCATAATACAAAGCGGAGTCAATTTTATTCAATTTCGCATATACACGACTTAATGAAATACCCATCAGGCCCCTGTGTACGTAATCATTTGTCTCGTTTAAAAGCGCCCTTCCTTGTAACATGGTATTAACGGCTAAGTCGAAATTTCCCATCCGCTCATAGGTTTCCCCTAGGTATATCATTGAACGACCCAGTTGTGGATTTTTCAAATCTGAAAATATTGTTTGGGCTTTTTTAATAAATACGAGTGCAGAATCTAATTTCCCGTCATTCATATAAGAAATACCTATGTGAAAAATTATAGTTGCAACCAGTCCACTGTCCCCGGCTTCATTTGCATATTTCTCGGCTTTCTGATAATTCTTCATTTGGTTTTTGATGTTACCATTCCAGTTTCCGGTATACGCATTTAGCAATCCTATTAAATCGTAGCTTACGCTTAGCAAGTACATTCGTGCATTCCTTGGGCTTTGGCCTGAAGACAAACGCCAAATAGTTTTTTCAGTAGAAGGATCCTTTGCAATATTTAGCGCTTTTAAATAGAATTCCAACGACTTTGAAAACTTCTCCTGTTGCATCATAATAACCCCCATTCCGATCAATATAGAAGCTTCGTTCAATTTTAGATTTAATCCGAGGGCAATAGGCAATGCTTTTTCAAGGTAAAAACTTGAACTATCGCGATCTTCAGGCATATGATAGTATCCGAGGTTAGTATACACTTCCATTCGGGCAGTATCGTTTGGGGCTGTGGATAGCGTTCTGTACAAACTATTCAAATATGCATTTTCTTGTTGCGCGGCAACTAATGTTGGCAACAAGCATAGTAAAATCATTTTGAAAATATTTTTCATTTTTTTAATCAGTTTGTAATTGAATA
>JAGPBO010000166.1 GCA_018063305.1 Cyclobacteriaceae bacterium | reverse complement strand
GGAGCCGAAGCGTGGCTGTACTCTAAAACAAAGGCAATGGGAATGAAAACAAACAACCAATGAATGCCTGGTTTTAGAATTCGGCTCATAGAATTTATGTCTTAAAACTAAATATAGTTCTTTTTGAAGAAGACCTATAAAAGGTTTTACGCTTACTTCTTATCCACTACCAACCGGGTATCGCGGTTGGCAATTTCCCAGGCTAAGTGAAAAACATTTTTTGCGCGTAGCGCCAGCAGATCAAACTCAATTTTATCTACTTCATCCGATGGCTTATGATAATCTTCATGAATGCCATCAAAATAAAATACGATGGGAATATTCTTCTTCGCAAAGTTCCAATGATCTGAACGGTAATAGATTTTATCAGGATGATCTTCGGCATTGTAGAGATAATCAAAAATAAGATTTGTATATGTCTTATTAGTTCTTTCGCTCAACACATGAAGTTCACTCGACAACCGATCCGATCCTATAACATATACATAAGGCGCAGAATCTTTATGCTGTGGATCTCTGCGACCGATCATATCAATATTCAAATCAACTACTGTCTTATCAAGTGGGTAAACCGGATGCTCCGAATAGTATTCGGACCCTAATAATCCTTTCTCTTCGCCTGTCACCGTCATAAATAAAATACTTCTTCGTGGTCCGTTACCTTCTTTCTTCGCTTGCGCAAAAGCTTTGGCTATGGCCAACACCGCTACGGTTCCTGATCCATCATCATCGGCACCATTATTAATTTTATCTCCCTCGGCATGCTGAGAAATTCCAACATGATCGTAGTGGGCCGTCACCACAACTACTTCATCTTTTTTATCAGTTCCTTCTAAATATCCCAAAATATTTTCTGACATCACCGAAGCAATTGATTGCTTTATAGAATACTGAATGGAAGCTGGCTTTATTTTACTCACCTGTTTACTCGCTATCGCCTTCGTTAGTTTATCATTCGTGGTATTAAAAAATTTGCCAGCCATCTCGGGCGAAACAACAAAAGATCCGGTAGCCTCTTCCCCTTGCGGATTCTCCAAACTTAATCCACCAACTGAAAATCTTTTTATAAGACCGGACATCCTCGTAAAGTCTTCATTCTTCTCAATGGCCACAATTAATTGACCTACTCCCTTATCGCGTAGCTTTGCTATGATTGGATTATTCCTAAGCGATGTACTGCCATCCAAAAAAATCAAAACGGCTTTACCCTTTATATCTAATTTCGCCAAATCAGCATCTGAACCTTTGCCAGCAAAAACCAGCGGCAGGCTTATCTCTCCATTGGTATGACCAGAACCATAAAATACATAGCTCTCGGGATTAACTTCCGAGGCGCCTGCTTTTAGTGTAACTATAGGTGCTGAAGTTTGAAACAAGGGTACGGGTTGATAATGACTGCCCGCCACCGGAGCTCCTAATTTTAAGTCATCGAAATAAGAAGCGATGAATGCTGCCGCCATCTTTTGTCCACGTTTCCCGGTCTCGCGTCCCTCCAACGCATCCGAAGCAATGATGGTTAAATTTTCTTTCAGGTCAGCTTCTGTAATCGTTGCCGCATACTTCTGTACTGTAGGATTAGGCTGCCCAAAACTGATGTTGATAATTAACAGCATTGAACAAAAAATAATAACTCGTTTCATATATGTAAATTGATTAAATACTATTTATGCTTTTATGGCTCTCAGGTACAATTGAATCACGTGGCTAATTTCTACAAGATGTAAAAAAAATCTCAAATCGTTTCGGTAAGAATATTTAAAAGGTAAAGTTGGTTGCTGGCGCGGACTTTATTCTGTTCGGGATAGGTTATGTGATAGTACGTATTTCCGCGTAGAAAATCTGTTAAAAACCGAAGTGCCATGATGTAGGTCATCATTTTTCCGGCAAAGGGTACGGCTTGTAATTCTTCTTCTGTCATGGTTTGTCGCATTTCAGAAAGATAGCCCATCAGCAATGCATCATAAATAGTTTTACGAAACTCAATCTTTGTTACATCCTTTTCTTCTTCACTCACGGGGCTCACGCAGGTGCGCACCAAGTCACCGAGATCATAAATAAAATAGCCAGGCATGAGTGTATCTAAATCAATTACGCAAACCGCCTTTTTAGTTTTGCTATCAAATAGAATATTATTGATTTTGGTATCGTTGTGGGTGATGCGCTCTTTCAGTGATCCACTTTTAACGAGTTGATTATACTCGTCAACCAGATAGTGAAATTTTATAGCCGTACTTATTTCGCTTTGTACGGATGCCTTAGCGACATCGGATGCGCGGGCCAGTTCTATTTCAAATTGTTCGTAACGCCAAGCCAGGTCGTGAAAGCGGTCGAGTGTTGGTTTAAATAAGCTGCAATCAATTCCATTAAGCTTGTGCGATAATTTTGCAAATCCTTTAGCTGCTTCATAAGCTTCCGCTTCTGACGTTACAAAATCAACTGTCTGTGTATTTTCTATTAACGGATATAACCGCCACGGAAAACCATCAGCATCATAAACAAGTTCTCCACCTGATTGAGTTGGTATCGTTGTTGGAAAAAGATAGTCTGGAAATTTTGCAGCCAGATAGTTAGCCGCCAGCCGATTATTGCTTGCTATCACTTCCGGCTTAGTGAAAATATTTTTATTTACCCGTTGAAGAACAAATCGTCTGGCCCCTTCAATTAAAAAAGTTTGATGAATATGCCCAGAGCCAAGAGGCTTGACCAAAGAATCAACAGGGAGATCAAAGGCTTTAAAAACCAGCGTTGGTATGATTGGTTGCAGATTCAATTGCGAATTAATTATTCCGCAAAATACAATTATTGATTGAGTCTTTACATCAATACGAATTGATTAATGCACTCCTTTGGCTGCCTCTAAATTAGGTTTTGATGGTTTTAAGATTAACACGAATGGAATACATAGCAGAAAAAATATTCCGATGTAAAGAAAAACATCCATATAAGTAAGAAGCGCAGCTTGTTTGCTTACCATCACATCCATCAACTTGTTCGCTTTCATGGTTGCTTCCTCCATACCAAATCCTTGTGACATAAAAGTTGCTTTCATGCCAGCAAGGCGTTGCTGCACATCCGGATCGTAAGGTGAAATGTGACTGATCATGTCGCCACGATGTTGCACATTGCCCCGACTGATAAACGTACTGATCAACGCAATGCCAAACGAACCTCCAAGTTGGCGAACCATTCCCGTAAAGGCTGCGCCTTGCCCAATCTCTTTTCCCTTTAAGGTTGATAATGCTAAGGTTGTAACGGGCACAAATAAAAGTCCGAGGCCAACGCCACGCACCATTAACAAAACAAAAAAATCACTTTCGCCAGAGAACGGAGTTATGATTGTATACGCCCACAAGCTGTATCCAAAGAATATTGAAAACCCAAGGGCGATAAGATATTTTTGGGGCATGCCCCCCTGAAGCACTTTGCCAACCACGGGCATCATGAGCCCGGTGGCAATTGAACTCGGTACTAATAAAAGTCCTGATTGCAGCGCAGTCCATCCCAACGAGTTTTGTGTAAACAGTGGTATTACGAATGTTGAACCATAAAGGCCGAAGCCGAGAATAAAAGACATCACCGTGCCGATAGCAAGATTTCGATTTTTGAGTACTCGTAAATCCACCACGGGATTTGTTGCCACCAACTCGCGCCAGATAAAAAGGTAAATTCCTAAAAATGCAACCACGGCAAAGCCAATAATAGTCGCATCCTGAAACCAATCATGCTCTTGTCCTTTTTCTAAAACAAATTGAAGTGAACCAACCGCCAGTATCAAAAAGAAAATTCCCCACCAGTCTACATCTCCGATGGAGCGTTTGCCTCCATAGTTAGGGCTCTTCACATACCGGATAGTAAGCAGCGTAGCAATAACACCTATTGGTAAGTTGATATAAAAAATATAAGGCCAGCTAAAATTATCGACAATATAACCGCCCAAGGGTGGCCCTAACGTTGGCCCAACAATTACGCCCATACCATATAGCGCTTGCGCCATACCTCTTTTTTCTGCAGGATATACTTCAGTTATAATAGTTTGTGAAGTAACTAAGAGTGCTCCGCCACCTAGCCCTTGAACAAAGCGGAAGAATACCAGTTCCCAAATATTGGTAGCATTGCCACATAAAAAAGAGGCTACTGTAAAAAGTATAATGGAGGCCGCAAAATAGTTTCGTCTTCCAAATTGTTGCGAGAGCCAACTGGTGAGTGGAACAATAATAACGTTTGCAATCGCATACGCAGTAATTACCCAACTTATATCGTTTAGTGTGGCACCAAGGTTTCCCTTCATCTCGTTAAGAGCCACATTAACAATAGTAGTATCAATTATTTCCAGCAAGGCGCACATGATGGCCGTGACGGTAATAATAGCTCTATTGAATCCGTATTCTACCAGTGAGTCTTGCTGAAGCATATCAGTTAACCTGCACGTCTACAATTACATTCATTCCCGCTCTTAACTTCGCTGCATTCTCATTATTGTCAAGAACAATTTTTACCGGAATGCGCTGTACCACTTTCACAAAATTACCCGATGCATTATCAGCGGGTAGTAAGGCAAACTTAGCACCCGTTGCCGGGGAAATGGATTCTACTTTCCCTTTGAAGGTATCATCCGGATAGGCATCAACAGTAATTTCAACAGACTGACCCGGTTTCATTTTTTCCAATTGGGTCTCTTTAAAATTAGCGACCACCCATTTCTGATTTTCACTCACCAACGCAAACAACGATTGACCCGCCTGCACCAATTGACCCGGCTGAACTGACTTTCTTGAAATTACGCCAGAAGTCGGTGCAATAACATAGGCATACGACAATTGTAAATTGGCAAATTCAAGATCGGCCTCGCGTCCTTTAACCACCGTTTGAGCAAGCGAAATATTTTTTTCACTTACATTACTTTGTGCTTTGCGCGAAGCGGTCTCCCGAAACACAGATTCCTTCTGCTTCTTGGCCACTTCCATTTGTCTGGATGCTGATTCTAAGTCTGCTTCGGCCTGTTCAAATTGTTGCTGCGTAACCGAATTACTTGCAATCAAATTTTTATAGCGCTCAAAATCCTGTTCTGCTCTTTTCTTACGCACCTGTGCTAACTCAATACTAGCCTCATAGGCCGAAAGGTTTGATTGAGAACCTAATACATTTTCTTTAGTAGTGATGTAACTCGCTTCAGCCGCAACCCTGCTAGCCTTCGCATTTTCTAAAGCTGCCTGCGCTTGCAGTACTCTAAGCTTTAGATCGCGATCGTCTAAGGTTACCAACGTATCGCCTGCCTTGACCAATTGGTTATCGTCAACATTCAGTTTATCAATAAAGCCCGATACTTTCGGAATAATAGGATTGATGTCTGCTTCTACTTGCGCATCCTCGGTTTCTTCGTGCGATAACCCATGAATGTATTTGGTGATACCAAATATCAGCCCCAGTGTAATTAATACGCCTAACACTAAAGCGAAGGCTTTATTCTTTTTACTACTGTTTTTGGTTGGTTCAATATACGTTGTGGTACTCATTTTTTACTTATTAAGATTTCCCATTGATTCTTGTAACTCATAATAGGCCACCATTACTTCAGAGCGCGTGGTGGCATAGTTTATTTTACTTAGTAACAATAAAGAGTTTGCCTCTAAGTAATCGGATAGCAATAGCAAGCCGTTATTATATTTATTTTCTGCTATGGTAAAGTTCTCCTGCGCTTGCTCAATGGCCCGGTTATTTATTACAAGCTTATCTTGCTTTTGCTGGTACTCCAGAAATCGCTTTTTAATTTCCATACGCACATTGTTATTAATCTCCTTTTGAGCAGCCTCTACTTGCTCCATGCCAGCTTTGGCTTCTTTCATTTTGTGCGAGGCATGAATGGCTCCTGTAATGCTATACTTTAAAGAAAGACCTGCATTAAGCGCATTGGTAACCGTTATGAAATCAGGAACATACGCATTGACATAGCCTACGCTTACTCCCAACGAGGGAAGACGATCCGCCTTTGCTATGCTGTAGTTCATTGAACTCGCTTTTGCTTGAAGCGACACGGATTTCAATTCATTTCTATTCTCCAATCCATTCTCCAGCGATGCTTGCCAGGTATCAATAGCGCCAACTTCAAACATACCCGTAGTATCTAATTCTATCTTGCTGTCTTCTGCAAATCCCAACAGAACAATTAAATTATATTCGGCCATTTGTAAATTATTGTTCACTTCGTTTAGGCCCAGCTCAATTGTATTTGCCTGAAGTTCGGCTCGCAACCGATCATTCCTTGGCAACAAACCATTCTTCTCCAGATTTATAAATTCATCCACACGTTGCTTCGCTTGTTTTAGGTTTTCCTCTACCACCTGTCTGGTTTCTAATAGTTCGTAATACTGATAGACGGCCTTCAGGGTATTCAAGGCCACTTTACTTTTGGTAGTCGCTACATCATAATGGGCTGCCTGCTCCAGATAGTCAGCCATATTTTTATTATTCCGAATTTTAAATCCATTAAAAATTGGTTCCGAAGCGCTAACCTGAAGAAGACTTAAAGAATGAAGATTAGAAAATGCGGCAAGTGGAGAATCTGATCCACCACTCGAGTTATCTGTATTCATACTCACGTTAGGAGTATTTATTCGCATATAGGTTCCACTAACTCCTACCTCAGGTACAAAGCGATCGCGTGCCTCCATCAACTTAGCCTGTGCTTCCTTTAACTTTGCATTGGATGTCTTAAGCTGAGTGCTGTTCTCAATGCCCAATGCCACAGCCGAAGGCATGGTTATCTTTTGTACTTGCTGGGCTTGTACTTTCCAGGGATGGAATACAACAAGAAGCAACAAAATCATCAATCGATTCTTATTCATATTATTTAACTAAATAGCTTTCTAACAATGCCCACAGATACTTTTTAACTCTTTTCTTAAAGCTTTCTGCATCCTCGGTGGACTTAATTATTTTTTCTCTGAATCCGGAGTGTGTCGTTTGATACATTAAACCAAAAAGAGTGCTGATCACTAAGTCTTGA
Source organism: Cyclobacteriaceae bacterium (assembly GCA_018063305.1). Lineage (GTDB taxonomy): Bacteria > Bacteroidota > Bacteroidia > Cytophagales > Cyclobacteriaceae > ELB16-189. The sequence goes on along the minus strand of JAGPBO010000166.1, from coordinate 1,302 downwards.
TCAATGTTTTTCTTGAAGATTTTCTTTTGTTGACCCTCCTCTAAAAGCTTCTTAATCTCGTCTTTGTTGCGTTTAAGATTAACATACAAGGAGTCATGCAACTCCGGACGAAGCAAGCGTGTGGACATCTCGCGATGAATCATCTGGTAATAGCTACTATTAGAATGTAATCTATCTACATACAACTCAATAACCTGCCGTAGTTTTTCCGCTGGACCTGCTGTAGAATTTTGAATATCGGTGAGCTTTAATCGAGTCTCGCTCGTCATCTCCTCAACAATAGCGGTTAGCAAATTTTCCTTCGAACCAAAGTGGTAATTGATTAAAGCAACGTTTGCTCCCGCTTTTGAAGCGACTTCCCTTACCGTTGTTCTGTCAAATCCCTTTTCTTCAAAGAGTTCTTTGGCTGCTAATAAGATTCTTTTCTTCGTCACTTTTTTCTCAAAAGAGCGTAAATTAAGCGCTTGTTTAAAATTTAAACAAGCGCTTAAATAAACTTTTTTTTAGAATAAGAGGGGATAAGCCGTTGCAATGGTTTGCAACAAATAAAAAAACGTTTAGTTGGGCACTCTGGATAGCCCAATTTTCTAAAGGCTCTGGAAAATATACGTAGAGAGGATGTTAACTTTTACCAAAGTTTAGCCGGATACACGCCCGCTTTTACAAGATCATTTATCTTCTGCGAAACTTCTTCTTTGTCTTCTTTATAGGTAACGCCAAACCAGGTTTTGCCGCCTGGTAATATGTGCACTTTCCCCAAACCCTGCTTAATCAACTCACTCACCATTAAAGCAATGTAAAACTCTGCCGATGGGTTATTGTGATTTTTTGCTACGAACTCGGCAAACATCTTTTCTGTCAACTCAAAGGCCTCGGGTTGAAAGCCCCAGCAATTCATAGAAACCTGTACTTCACTGCTCAACTCCTCATCGCCTTCTTTCCCTTTGGAAATAATTTTTTTTTCTTCCCGAATGATAACGGTGTGTTCCCTCATGCTAGATAGGTATCCTTCTGCATCGGGCGTGGCTACCCCGCGCGAAACACTTCCATGTTCTGACAAAACATTTCGTAAGGTATAGCCCACCATCGCATGATGATGTGCGGGCGCATTTCTAAAGAAACTGGCAAGAGATTCAAAAGCTTCCCTCCCATAAAAATCGTCTGCATTGATCACCGCAAAGGGTCCATCAATTACTTCTTTGCCACACAACATGGCGTGGGTTGTACCCCAGGGTTTTTTTCGTTCAATGGGTTGAAATTCTGCGGGCACGTATTTATCCAAAGACTGAACAATAAAATGAA
>JAGPBO010000015.1 GCA_018063305.1 Cyclobacteriaceae bacterium | reverse complement strand
ACGAGGACGCCTCCATGTTTATAAAACCAGACGATAAAATTGGCTTAATCGGACTAAATGGGCGTGGTAAATCCACCTTATTAAAGATAATTGATGGCGAGTTAAGTGTAAATAGTGGCTCCATCAGCAAAGCCAAAGATTGTACCATCGGATTCCTAAATCAGGATCTACTCTCCTACCAAACGGAAGATGCCATTCTTACTGTGGCCATGGGAGCTTTTAAAGAGGCTGTGGATACACAACGTCAAATAGAAAAGATTCTTCATAAACTGGAGCATGACTATTCCGATGATTTAGTTGAAAAACTAACCGATCTACAAGAGAAGTTTGAACAGTTGGATGGCTACACGATGCAATCGAAAGCCGAAGAAGTATTGGAAGGAATTGGTTTTGCTACCAAAGATTTACATCGTCCGCTAAAAGAATTTTCAGGAGGCTGGCGCATGCGCGTGATGCTTGCAAAGCTTTTGCTAGAGAGACCCTCGTGCCTGATGCTGGATGAACCTACCAACCACTTGGACTTACCTTCTATTGAGTGGGTCGAAAACTACCTACGCAATTATGGTGGAGCAGTAATCATTGTTTCGCACGACCGTACATTTTTAAATAATGTTATTACCAAAACGGTAGAGGTTACCAACGGTCAATTAGTAACGTATGAAGGAAACTATTCCTATTATCTGCAAGAAAAAGAATTGCGTGAGAACATTCAGCAAGGTGCCTATGAGAATCAACAAGCCAAGATCCGGCAGGCTGAACGATTTATAGAACGCTTCCGGGCTAAGGCATCCAAATCTAAATTAGTTCAATCACGCGTGAAGGCACTTGATAGAATGGATCTGGTCGATGAAGTGGTGAGTGATAACGCTGCTGTTAATTTCAGATTTACATTCAAACAACCTTCCGGTCGCCATGTGGTTACTTTAAAAGATCTATCTAAATCGTATGGTGACCTAACAATCTTAAAGCATACTACGGCAGGCATAGAGCGTGGCGATAAAATTGCGTTGATTGGAGCCAACGGAAAAGGTAAATCCACGTTACTTCGTATTTTAGCTAATACCGAACCGGTAGAAGGAGAACGCATTATTGGATATAATGTTATTTATGGATTCTATGCGCAGCACCAGTTGGAGTCGTTGCATGTGGATAGTGAAATTCTGGAAGAGCTAAAACAAGCGGGCAGCGCCAAGACGGAGCAAGAACTAAGAAACGTATTAGGTTGCTTTCTCTTTTCGGATGAAGATGTATTTAAAAAGATAAAGGTATTATCGGGTGGTGAAAAATCACGCGTAGCGCTTGCCAAAACGTTAATTTCAGAAGCTAATTTTCTTTTACTGGATGAACCCACCAACCACTTGGATTTCATTTCAGAAAACATTCTAATTCAAGCGTTGCAACAATATCAGGGAAGTTTTGTAGTGGTGTCGCACAACCGTCACTTTGTAAACCAAGTGGCAAATAAAATCTGGTACATAGAAGAGCAACAGATAAAAGAATATCCGGGCACGTATGATGAATACGAATACTGGCGAAAGCAAAATGCATTGAACGCTGCTCCACAACCCGTGCCTGTAAAGAAAACAGAACCCAAGCCTGCCAATACTATTAATCCCCATGAAAAAAGGATTAAGGCACTCAATCAGGATTTAAAAAAACAAGAAGACCAGATTGAAAAATTAGAAAGCGAGAAAAAGAAAATAGAATTGGAAATGGCAAAGCCTGATGTTTACGGAGATTTCAATAAACTATCAGTTTGTCAACAACAGTTTGATAAACTGGCCTCTACTTTGCACGAGGCTAACATGAAATGGGAAAAGATAATGCTGGAAGTTGATGAGTTGGAAGCAACCCGTTAAAAGGAGAGTATCCCATAAGAACTAAAAGTAGATTTGTCTTCGAACCAAAAGTATGCTTAACAGCAGAAGACCCACAACAAAGAGAAGTGCATACAACCCAGGAATTACTCTCCGATTTAAGAACTCTTTTATTGATTCCATAATGAGTGAGTTTAATGATTGAGGACTCTTTGACTTGAAAACGAAAAGAAAGTTTAAATTATTATTCAATCTTTTGCATTTATACCTAACCTCATCCATAACGTAACCTGATTTATCTGAATCCGGATTGGTGAAAGACAAAATGATGCAAAAAAGTTTAAATGGTGGGCTTTTTCTAACAATATTTCTTTAATTATTCGTTTAATTTTGAATATGCGCATTGTATTTATTGCATGTACCCTACTTGTGTTCACCTCTGTATCAGCACAAAAAAAACTTGCGTTTATTGATAAATCGTACGAGGAAGAAATAAGAACCGTGATGCTCCATCCGGCATTGAATGGGCCACGAGATAATTTACGGCCGGCAGTTGTACCGCTTCAAGGTCAAAACCTGTTGCTTGAGTTTGATGATCTGGTTGCCCAACGAAGCAGTTACTATGTAAAAATTATTCATTGTAATTACGATTGGACCAAGTCTACGTTAATGGATCTTGACTTCTTATCCGATTATAATGAGTACCCGATTAACGATTATGAGCCTTCCTTTAACACCTCTATCCCGTATATCCATTACTTTTTTCTGGTACCTCCGGTAAAATTACCCAGCAACTATCTTTTGGTTGTGTACCGCGAAAGCGATGAAAAGGATATTCTGTTAACCAGACGATTCATGATTTATGATAATCAGGTAACCTTAGTTACTGAACGGCAGAGCCAGGGCGTAGGAAGTTTATATGCCACCAACCAACAGATTAATTTTAAAATTAATTATTCGCGCCTTGACCTATCTAACCCGATGGAAGCTGTTAAAACTACCATTCGACAAAATCAACGGTGGGATAACGCCCGAACCAACGTGGTGCCCAGTTTTATTCGTGAGGATAAGCGAGAACTGGAGTATCGCTTCTTCGACCAGGATAAACAATTTATGGCAGGTAATGAATTTCGGTTTGTAGATTTCAGATCGTTAAATTTTCCGGGGCGCAATACGGGTAGGCTCGACCGAAGTAAACGGCCCTTTAATCTCTCGGTGTTAACGGATTCTTTCAGAGCCGATCAGGTGTATTCGCAATATTCAGATATGAATGGAAACTTTGTGATAGAAAATCTGGATAACCGGGAAGGCGCAGTATCCGGAGATTATGTATTTGTAACGTTTAGTCTGGAGTCACCCGAACCGATTAATGGCAGTGTTCATTTAATGGGTGCATTCAATAACTGGGATCGAAGTATCGAATCAAAAATGGATTTTCAATCTAAATATAAAGCGTACGAAAAAACCGTTTTTCTAAAGCAAGGCTGGTATGATTATCAATATTGGGTAGAATCGCCCAAAGAGAATGCCTACCTAGTGGAAGGAAGTCATTTTGAAACTGAAAATCTTTATGAGGTTTTTATCTATTACAGGCCTTGGAAACCAAATGCCGACTTATTAATCGGTTACTTTCCGCTGCCGGTTAATCCGCGTTAGCAAAGCTCGCTTCGTGGTCGGCATCGTTGTGAATAGAACTTGCGTTAGCCACATCCAACATACCAAAGCCTTTGTGTGAAAAATGTCCTAAGCCATTTTCATATACAAATTGTTGAACGGGTTGTGGAGCATACAACGTAAATGGAAAAGTGTATCCACGCACTTCATACTTAATATCCGAATCGTACAGTGGATAAATTCGTGCAAACTTTTTATGGGAGCTTTGAATTCGGTTGATGTAATCTTTATCGGCTACTAATTGAAACTTATAGAAATCGGCCAGTTGAGAGGCTGAATATTTTCCGCTGGCTTCCATTCTGGCAATGGTATTGTCATAGAGCAGGTCCGAAAACTCATCCAGGTCGGGACTGATAAATCGCTTGCCGCTTTCATCATTAAAGGAGGCCGGCACAAGAACAATGGGTGAAATGCAAAGAAATTTTACCGAGTCTGTTATGGAGGCTGGCTCTTCATTCTCCACCGATTCGGGGGTTAATTGTAAGCTGCCTATCAATAACTCTTTTTGTAAAAAGAGAACGCTGGTAAAGTAGTCAATAAACTCCTGATCGGATGACGAGAAAACCAACGTTACTTTTGAAGAAAAGAAATGAAGTCCTTTTCGGCTGATTTTTATCTGTCCTTTTAAACCCGAAAAATTATATTGGGTAAACGAAAAATACTTTTCATTCTTGCCCAGCATAACCAACCCTTTGATGGTTTGGGCCAACAAAAATTGATGATGGAAGGGTACATACGCTCCTCTATTTTTAAGAGCAAAGACAATCCGGATTCTCAAGTGACAATTGTGTTAAGGGGTAAAAAATAAAAACCCCGCCTTTAAAAAAAATTGCGGAAAGCTAAGGTACTACAAATCAGCGCAATAAAGCCAACACTTTGAGAGAAAGATTAAGTGGAAATTCAATAAATATCTTACACGTTAAATCTAAAGTGCATGACATCGCCATCTTCAACCACATACTCTTTTCCTTCTACAGCCAATTTTCCGGCCTCGCGGCAACCCGCCTCCGATTTATGTTTCTGATAATCAGGTATTTTAATTACTTCAGCCCGGATGAAGCCTTTTTCGAAATCGGTATGAATTACCCCCGCAGCCTGCGGAGCCTTCCAACCCTTATGAATTGTCCAGGCGCGAACTTCCTTCTCGCCTGCCGTAAAATAAGTGATCAGATTTAGCAGGTTATACGCTGCCCGGATGAGCCGGTTTAGTCCCGATTCCTTTAAACCATACTCTTCTAAAAATACCTTCCGGTCTTCTTCGCTTTCCAATTCCGCAATCTGGGCTTCAATAGCTGCGCACACCATAACAACCTCAGCGCCTTCAGCCTTCACTAATTCCTTTAACTCATCCACATACTTATTACCCGTGTGGATGGCTCCCTCATCTACATTGGCCACATAGATCACAGGTTTATCCGTCAACAATTGCAAGTCCTCAATGGCTTTCTTGTCTTCGGCATCCATTACCAAGCTGCGGGCATTTTTTCCCGATTGTAATGTCTCCTTATAAGTCACCAGGGTAGCCAGTTCTTTCTTTGCTTTGGCATCACCACTTTTGGCGGTTCGCTCAACCTTGCTAATCTTCTTTTCAACAGAATCAAGGTCTCTGAGTTGGAGTTCAATATCAATTACTTCTTTATCGCCTACAGGGTCTACCTTACCCGACACGTGAATAATATTATCATTATCAAAGCAGCGAATTACATGCGCGATAGCATCCACTTCGCGGATGTTAGCCAGAAACTGATTGCCCAACCCCTCGCCCTTGCTGGCTCCTTTTACCAACCCGGCTATATCTACAAATTCAAAAGAAGTAGGCAATACCCGCTGCGGGTTTACCAGTGTTTCTAATACTTTTAACCTTTCATCGGGCACAGAGATTACCCCAACATTGGGCTCAATCGTACAAAACGGAAAGTTGGCCGCCTCCGCCTTGTTATTCGAAATCGCATTAAAAAGAGTTGACTTGCCTACATTCGGAAGGCCTACAATACCACACTTCAATCCCATTATTATTGTCTTTTATTAAATCAGGGCGCAAATATAAGAAGGCCGAGGTTAGAAGCCAGAATTAGCAGTCGATTTGCTTGCGCGGAATTGACCGGGCGAGGACAGAGATAAAAGGAAAGATGATTTGATCCCTTCTGGCATCACTATATCTTTATAGATAACCGATAAGCAGTTTCGCCAAGTCATCCAAAATGGGCAGTTAGGCGAAGGGCAGCCACCGCATTGATCAGAATAGTAACTTTGAAACGAATTAATTTAGAGATTAATAAATGTTGAACAGACTTTTAAAATATAGACGGCATACTGCACAAAGACGCTGGTTGTGGAAGTGAATTGAATTATGTAGTGCAAACCTCTTGGTCCAAAAATGATTGCAGCAACCCTTGCATACGACAAAATATATGAATGATCACTAATACATAAACAAAATGCTTAGCTGGAATGAAATAATCATACGCCTAGCCTTAGCCTCTTTTTTTGGGGCACTTATTGGATTAGAGCGAGAAAGAAAAGAATGGGCAGCCGGTTTAAGAACGCACATGATGGTTTCCGTTGGCTCATGCTTAATCATGATGGTTTCCGCCTTCGGGTTTTCAGACATTTTAGGAACGGAACATGTAACGCTTGACCCCTCAAGAATAGCTGCACAAGTAGTCAGTGGAATAGGGTTTATTGGTGCGGGAGCTATTCTATTCTTAAAACAAGGAACCATTCGCGGTTTAACAACGGCTGCTGGCTTATGGACAATCGCTGCCATTGGACTTGCCACTGGCGGTGGAATGTATTTTGCCGCAGGTGCCGCAACAATAATCGCATTGGTTATTCTTTGGGGTTTACAACCCCTGGAACGCATGCTCTTTAAGAAATTTAAACAAAAGACATTAAAAATTATTACTACGCTGAATGTAAATAATATAGAATTACTCAAAGACTTATTGAACAAAGACGAACTAAAAATTGAAGCTTTTACCTTTGAAAGGGAGGGCGATGAATTTATTTTTCAACTAAGGTTTGACAACATTGACACGGCAAAAATTAACAACATACTAAACGAATTAAAAAAAGACTCCACCGTCAAAGAGGTTTTTTGGAGCTAACCCCTCCTAGCAAAACCCGGTTATGCGCACCATGGGGACAGCGCAACTACCAACTCAAATTATTAAAATGAAACTTCCATTCCAAGATAAAAAATTCCTCTTTCTTCTTTCTGCAATTTCAATAGTAGTTGCCTTGGAAGTTCTATCCCTCATTGGCATTCATATACCCATGCCTTATGCCCCATTTGTATTTGCCGCATTTATTTTAGGCATTGGCTCTACTGTTTTATGGGACGGAGTAAAAGCAATCTTTAAACTCAAATTCAGTAGCATCAATTTACTAATGACTATTGCTGTGATAGGAGCCTATTATCTTGGCGAGTATCCCGAAGCCGCAGTAGTAATCGTGCTGTATGTGTTGGGCGAACGATTGGAAGATATTGGAATTAAAAATTCAAAATCTGCTTTAGATAAATTGGTAAGCCGAGCGCCTAAAACTGCTTTTGTAAAATCGCAAAATAAAAATGTTTTTATTGATAAAATTGCAATCGGCACAATCATACAAGTTAAGGCAGGTGAAATGATACCGCTTGACGGCAAAATCATTTCTGGCGAAACCACCGTTGATGAAGCTGCCATTACAGGTGAACCCATCCCCAAAGACAAATACCCAGGCGACACTCTTTTTGCAGGAACACTAAACAAAAATGGTTTTATAGAAATAGAAACAACAAAGCTTTCTATTGATACCACATTCTCAAAAATTATTCGTTTAACTTTTGAAGCCTCAGCCAACAAAAGTAAAACCCAAAAATTTATTCAGCGATTTTCAAAGTTTTACACTCCGTTCATTATTGCTCTGGCCGTTTTAGTTTTCGTTATTCCCGTTTTCGTGTTACACCTTGACTTAAACCATTGGCTACTACAAGCCATTACACTTTTAGTAATCGCTTGTCCGTGTGCATTAGTCATCTCCACACCGGTGGCCATCTATGCAGCAATCGGAAACGCATCAGCCAAAGGAGCTTTAGTAAAAGGTGGAAAATACATGGAAGCCCTGGCAAGCATTAAAGCAATTGCCTTAGACAAAACACGAACTATCACGTTTGGAAATCCCATTGTATCCGATGTGTTTCCTCTCCATGGAACGAGCCGGGAAGAACTGTTGGCTTGCACAGCCGGAGCAGAACTATTTTCTGAACATCCCTTGGCACAAGCCATTGTAGATGCAAGTAAAAAAGAAGGATTTGAGCCCCACAAAGCCCAGTCATTTAAAAGCATTATGGGCAAAGGAGCAACCGCAAAATGCTTAGTGTGCGAAGACGAAACAATTTATGTAGGGAAATTAGAATTTATCAGAGAACATCAACCTGTTGACAAAGAAGCCGAAAGAATTGTAGAGCAACTTTCATCGCAAGGAAAAACAAGTGTACTCGTAAGTTTTGGAAATGGCGTTGGTGGAGTTCTTGGTTTGATGGACGAAATAAAACCCGACAGCGAAGCAGCACTAAAAGAAATAGAGCAACTTAACATTGAACCTGTAATGCTTACAGGCGACCACGAAAATGCAGCAAAATTTGTAGCCGAAAAAGTAGGTATCAAAAAAATATTTGGCGATTTGCTACCTGAAAATAAAGCCGACAAAATCAAAGAACTTTTACAGCAATATAAATTTGTGGCCATGGTAGGCGATGGCATCAACGATGCACCAGCATTAGCCCAAAGCACCGTAGGTATTGCCATGGGAGCCGCAGGAAGCGACACAGCCATAGAAACCGCCAACATTGCATTGATGAACGATAAACTTTCACTCATTCCCTTTCTCATTCGGCTCTCCAAAAAAACGTTGCGCAGAATAAAATTTAACACCATTGGAGCCATAGCCGTAAAACTGATATTCATAGCACTTGCTTTTATCGGTTACAGCAATTTAGTTTTCGCCATCGCAGCAGATGTTGGAGTAACCTTAATAGTTATTTTGACAAGTTTGCGGCTAATGACATTTGAAAACATAAAATAGGCAGCGAAAGATTGACAGCAGGGTAATACATAACAATACCTACACAAAAAGGCGGGTTTACGGTTCCAAAAACAGTTTTGTGATAAAGTCTCATCCTTCGGGTAGCCGCAAAACGTTGGCGAGCGTGCAAACTTCAAACTTTCGTGGAAGGCATAAACTTTTACAATAACAAATATTAACTTGGACAAAAAGACAAAAATGGAAGACTCAATTAAAAACGAAGACGAAAATGTTATCAAAGCCTATGAGCATTTGAAATCCGTTCTTGTAACAGGTGAAACCGTTGACGCCTGGGCGGTTCAACGGAGATTATTTGCGCTCACACATAGGCGAATTTTCATCGCAGCGACAACGGGGCGGTTCATTGTAATTAAGCGCGGACTGCTAGGAGGATTTGAGATGACCGAATTTCGCTGGCAAGACCTGGGTGACCTAAAACTTAAAGTTGGAATTTTTGGAGCCGATATTACCCTGAAACAATTTGTTTCAACTGACTTAGCCATGAATAAAGACTCTGCCTCGCTTCTTATATACACGGGTTTAAGAAAAGAGGATACTCAAAAAATTTATCGTTTGGCTCAAGCACAAGACCAATCCTGGAGAGAGAAAAGGCGTATTCGTGAGTTAGAAGAATTGAGGGCAAAATCAGGCGGAGTAAATATTGGGAATTCACCAGTAGGATTGCAGCAGACAAGTAATGCTTCCGAAGATTTATTAATACGACTTCAAAAAGCAAAAGAGATGTTAGAAAACAAATTAATTACGGACTCTGAGTTTGAATCAATCAAAGCAAAAATTATAAGTGGCCTTTGATAGCTAAATTGCCAATGCAAAATGTATTGAGTGACTTACGCTAAGAAGTTTATCGTATTACCTAAAAAAAGAAAAAGCCCCGATTTTCATCGAGGCCAATTCCAATTTAGGTTTAGGTAAAATCTTAATCCCACTTCAACTCCGAATCAACAGCTGGAGTTTTGGTTTCACTTTCTTCCTTTTCGCGATGCTGATCAAACGAATTGAAATCAACATCGGGCATAAGTTCGTTTTTAACGTGGTTTACCGTGTTGTTCAAAGCCTCCATGAATTTGTTAAAATCTTCTTTGTAAAGGAAAATTTTATGTTTCTCGTAGGTAAACCCTTCATCGTCTTTATTATATCTCTTTTTACTTTCGGTAATAGTGAGATAATAATCATTAGACCGGGTTGCCTTAACATCAAAGAAGTACGTTCGTTTGCCCGCCTTCACTTTTTCAGAGAAAATCTCTTCTCGTCCATTGTTCTTGTTCTCTTCCACAGATTCTTTGGTTTGGGTTAGGTTTTTGGGTAAAAATGGTTAAATCGAAGGTAGTATTTAAAATTTTTAATGCAAACACCTTCTCACATTTGAATGTTATTTTTAAAGGTTCAAGTCGGTTTGTGGTGTTTAAATTTGAATGATTCTTAAGTTTTAGACATGAAGATGGAAGATATCAGGCTATCCACCAGCCTTGAATTATTAGCAAAGCAGCTAGTGGAGGGGTTTATTACGGGCCTTCACAAGTCACCCTATCACGGATTTTCGGTTGAGTTTGCTGAGCACCGGTTATATAACCAAGGGCAAAGTACCCGACATATTGATTGGAAAGTTTTTGCCCGCACAGATCGGCTTTATACCAAACAATATGAAGAAGAGACAAACCTGCGCTGCCTTATCGCCATAGATTGCTCTTCATCCATGCATTATCCTAAAGAAACCATGCAAAAGCTAAGGTTCAGTATTTATTCTGCCTCCGCCATTGCCTACATGCTTAACCACCAACGCGATGCCGTGGGGCTATGTCTGTTTTCCGATAAGATTGAAGAACTCACACAAATAAAGTCCACCCCTACTCACCTCGCTAAATTATTTACGCTACTCGATGGCCGGCTAAAGAATACGGAGGTTACCAGAAAATCAACCCGGGTGGCCAATGTGCTGCACGAAATTGCTGAGAAAACTCACCGGAGGTCTTTGGTAATAATCTTTAGCGATATGTTTGATGGTGGCGACAATGATGAAGAGATCATTAAGGCACTCCAGCATCTTAAACATAACAAACATGAAGTGGTCTTATTCCATGTAACCGATCATGAGACCGAGCTCGAGTTTAATTTTGATGAAAAGCCTTATGAGTTTATTGATCTGGAAAGTGGAGAAAAGTTAACGCTGAACCCACACGAAATAAAAGATCGCTATGAAAAGGAATTAAAAGAGTATCACAGTAAGCTAAAAATGAAATGCAATCAGCTTAAAATTGATTTTATCTCAGCCAATATTCAGGACGGCTATTCGGAGGTACTTCAGACCTATATGATCAAGCGATCGAAAATGCGGTAATCGTAATCCAGAAAATCAGGATTGTAATTGTTCGTTGTGAAGCCATGTCTTTTTGGCCATCAACTCTTCTTTCGACTCAACCATATCCGGATCGGGCACGCAACAATCCACCGGGCAAACGGCCGCACACTGCGGTTCTTCGTGAAAACCCGTACACTCGGTACATTTTCCAGATACTATATAATAGAATTCATCCGATACCGGAGCCTGAGACGATTTAGCATCAACCTGAGATCCATCTTCCAACTCCACCTGCGTAAGCGCTGTCCCTCCTGCCCAATTCCACTCGCGACCACCCTCATAGATGGCGGTATTAGGGCACTCCGGTTCGCATGCCCCACAATTAATACATTCATCCGTTATCTTTATTGCCATGTGCGATAAATTTCAATTACGTAAAGTACTTTTGCCACAAAAATACGGCTACAAAGTCAACTGTCAAAACAACAAAGTCTCACTTAAAGTTTTAAAATGCGATGAAATTAGAGGATAAAATCAACGCATTTGCGGCCCTGGGTGATAAAATAAGCCGGCTAACAGATTCAGAAAAGGGAACCATTGCCTTTAATGCCGCACAGACAAATGCCTGGTTTACTAATGATTCAGTTGTTGAGGCTTTATCGGGCATCAATCACTTCTTGAAGAAAGATACTTTGTCTGCGTGGGTAGCCCAATACCCCATTGAACATCAAAAGAGTAAAATCGTTGGTGTAGCCATGGCAGGAAATATTCCCTTGGTGGGATTCCACGACTTACTATGCATTCTTATTTGCGGCCACCAGTTAGTTGCCAAAAAAAGTTCGCAGGATGCATACTTAATTGATTTGTTGTTTGATTGGCTAATTGAAATAGAGACTCGCTTTAAATCTAACATAAGATTTGAAGAACGTTTAAATGGTGTTGAGGCGGTAATTGCTACGGGCAGCGATAACACCGCGCGTTATTTCGAATATTACTTTCGGAAGATTCCACACATCATAAGAAAAAACAGAACCTCCTGCGCTGTACTAATGGGTGAGGAAACTCCCGAATTACTTTTTGCCTTAGGTAAAGATGTGTTTACGTATTTTGGTTTAGGCTGCAGAAACGTATCAAAAATATTTGTTCCTGAAGATTATAATTTCCCGAATTTACTGGATGCTTGGCAGCCTTATGAGTCCATTATTCACCATCACAAGTATGCCAATAATTACGATTATCAAAAATCAATTCTTTTGGTGAACGGTATACACTTCTATGATACCGGCTACCTGCTTACAACGGCCAGTACGAGTTTGGTCTCTCCTATCTCAGTCTTGTTTTATGAGACCTATAAAAACCTGGCTGACCTGGATCAAAAGCTTCAAGCACAAAGTGAAAAAATACAATGTATTGTATCGGCTGATGGATGGTATAGAAATAGTGTAGCATTTGGTTCAGCGCAAAGACCCGATGTGTCGGACTATGCTGACCAAATAGATACTATGAAATTTCTAACTTCGATTTAGAACTTACCGACCTCTTAGGATTTCAATCCATCCTTTGTAGGCTTGACCATCCGCGGAGAGCAAATAATAATAGATACCATCCGCAATATCTCCACCGGTCCAATCATTTTTATAATCGGAAGCTGAGAATACTTCTTTACCCCAACGATTGTTAATTATTAACTTAGAGTTTGCCGGCAAATTCCGAATCACCAACAGATCATTGGCGCCATCTCCGTTAGGCGTAAATACGTTTGGTACAAATAAACCACAGCCTCCTGCTGGTTCGGCCATAGCAAGATCATAGAATATGGAAGTCACAGAACCTACACATCCATTTACACCCGATTGGTTTTGCGAAAGTTGGATCTGGTATGAACCTAATGCCAACCCTGTAAAGGTAAATGCGCCTGAAGCCGCCTGATCTTTCGTAATAGCACCATCCAGTACAACATTTCCATTATCAAAGACCATAAACGTGTAATCGGTATTCGCTGAGCCTGTAAAACCCGATAATACAACACTTCCTGAATTTACTAGACAATCGTAGGTAGACGAAATTATATCAAAGTCCACGAGGTCTGGAACTCCAGTTGGATCAATCGTGAACAAACCTATTTTAATACAGGCAGGATTTGTATCGTCCCCATAAGTAACCGTATAATTATAAATACCAGCTGGAAGCCCAGTGAATTTGAAGTTATTGAATTGAGTAGCTTGAAGAGGGCCATCAATTTGAATTTTGACGCCAATTAAATTAACAACCGGTACTGCTGGAATTATATCAAACGTTACGGTGCCATCAGGCACTGCCGCCCCACATGTTGCCATGGTGGTTACTGGCGTTATAACAACCGTAGCACAATTGTTTAATGGCGCACAGGAAGGATCACCCGATGGTAAAACAGAAACAGAAACTACCGCAGTTAATTGATTTGAACACGACCCAATAGTTGCGAATACATTAAACGTTGAATTGGAAGTTAGTGCACCCGTTGGAAGGCTCAGGATAGATCCTGTTCCCACTAGTGCACCTCCAATTGTAATATTAGTCACATTATCCCGTAGCTGATAACTCACGCCAACTTCAGAATTATCAACTTGAATGGCCGTTGTGGTTCCAAAGCAAATAACCCCACTTAGTGCGGTAACTGTTAATCCAACAGCCGGTGCCGGGTTAACCGTTATGGAAACAGTGGCTGCCAATGGCGCAGCACATGTTACCGTTGAGGCCAAAACATTAAGCGTTATTGATGTTAATAAATTTCCAGTAGGAAGATCCAATGTGCCCCCCGTACCTGCAACCAAAGCGCCTATTGAGCTATTATCAGAATCATCCCTTAATTGATAGTCTACACCTACTTCGCTATTCGCTATTTGAACTACTGTTCCAGTGCCTGCACAAAATGTGCTAGACTGAGCGGTTACGGCCAAACCTAAATTAATAGCACCCGCTACATTCACGAGCACGGTTGATGTTAACTCAACAGGCGCGCAAACACCACCCGTAGCCAACACATTAAAGGTGATTGGTGTATTTAGTACTCCGGTTGAAAGCAACAAGGTCGAACCCGTTCCCATCATGGCTGAACCTATTAAGCTGTCATCCGCATCATTTCGCAACTGATAGCTAACACCCACCTCGGAATTTGCGATATCTATTGTAGTAGACCCTCCAACGCATAAGGTAGAACCAGGGCCTGTAACAACTAGGGCAGGATTTGGATTAACATCTACGTTTACTGTGGCCAGGTTGGTCAACTCTATCGAGCACGTTCCATTGGATGCCAGTATATTAAATGTGGAAGTAAGAATAAGGTTTCCGGTCGGCAAGTTGATGGACGCTCCCGTGCCTGCAACTGGTGCGCCAATCAAACTATCATCGGCATCATTGCGCAACTGATAATTTACGCCCGATTCAGAATTGCTTATTTGAATATTGGTAGAAGACCCCGAACAAACCGCAGGTGCTTGTGGGCTTAGATTAACGGAGGCATCAATAGATCCTACAACCGTAATGGTTACCGTTGCGGTTAGTTGTACTGGCGCACACACACCTCGTGTAGCCAAAACATTAAAGGTTATTGTTGAAGCTAAAGCTCCGGTTGGTAGTACTAAGGTTGCCCCTGTTCCAATCAATGCCGATCCGATCAGACTATTATCAGCATTATTTCTTAACTGATAACTTACACCCAATTCAGAATTTGCAACCTCCACATCACTCGATCCTCCAGAACAAACCGGACTAATCGAAGTCGTAACAGCCAATCCTACCAAAGGCACTGCATCTACATTAATTGATGCGGAAGAACCTATCAAGGTGCCAGGACAATTAGCATCTGTAACACTTATCAACGTATAGGTTGTAGTCGTAGTAGGTGACACTGAAATTGAAGCAGAACTAGCAACTGAACTTCCCGGAAAGGTTGTTACCCCATCCGAGTACTGAAAATTCCAAGGTCCGGTTCCAGTAAAATTAAAATTCAGATTAGTGTTTTGACCGTTACAGATAGTGGTGCTTCCGGTAATTTCTGCTGTCGCAAGATTGTTTACTGTTAAGGTGATAAACGCAGCTGAACTTTCGCATCCATTGAAGGTTTCTGTTACAAACACTGTAGTAACATTAGCGGCAGCACTACTAAAACCCAATTGAGCATTTGTTGGTGTTGTTCCTGTTGTCAGGATTGTGGTTAAACTAACATCCCCATACCAGGTATATACACTACCTACATTTGGCGTGGTGACAACCGGAGGCGTAATAATACCTCCTACGCAATATTTATTTGGAGTAAATGTAATTGTTGGAGTCACAGGTACCGCATTTACGGTAAGGGTAATCGGAGTTGCCAGACCTTCACAATTCGTGCTATTTTTCTCCGTAACAAAAATAGTTTTCGTATTAGCAACAGCACTGCTAAAACCTAATTGCACATTCGTGGGATTATTGCCCGTAGTAAGTAGGATGGTTAGGCTTGCGTCACCATACCAGGTGTACACACTACCCACATTGGGTGTGGTAACAGCAGGCGGAATGATGGATGTGCCTACACAATAGGTTGTTGGATTAAATGTTATTGATGGGGCTAAGGGTTTAGGGTTCACTGTTAACGTGATGGCCGTAGCGGGCCCGGGGCATAAACTGCTATTCATTTCTGTAACAAAAACGGTCGTGCTGTTTGCTGCAACGCTGCTAAAGCCAAGCTGAGCGTTAGTCGGGGCCGACCCGGTTGTAATAAGCGTTGATAAACTTATATCACTATACCACGAATAGGTGCTTCCGCCAACGGGCACAGTAACAACAGGTGGAGTAATAGCTTGCCCCACGCAGTAGGTGCTTGGACTAAATGTAATGGCTGGAGCCGATGGAACAGCATTAACAGTTAAGGTAACCGTAGTGGCTGGTCCCGTACAATTATTACTGGTAGTCTCTGTAACAAAAACGAAAGTAACGGATGCCGCTACACTACTAAAGCCTAGCTGTGCATTGGTTGGTAAGGTGCCTGTGGTTAACACGGTAGTAAGACCCGCATCGCTATACCAGGTATACGTACTGCCTCCGGTTGGCGTTGTGATAACAGGCGGAGTTATGGCAGAACCTACACAATAGGAACCAGGACTAAATGTAACAGCGGGCGCAACGGGTACCGGGCTTACGGTAAGCGTGATAGACGTAGCTGGTCCGGGGCAATTGCTGCTACTTGTTTCTGTAACAAATACAGTTGTGGTGTTGGCTCCCGCACTGCTAAAACCAAGTTGTGCATTGGTTGGGGCCGTGCCGGTTGTTAACAATGTAGAAAGGCTTACATCGCTATACCATGAATAGGTACTACCCCCTATAGGAGTTGTTACAACAGGTGGTGTTATCGGCTGCCCAACACAATAAGAACTTGGACTAAATGTAATAGCTGGTGCTAAAGGATTTGGGTTTACCGTAAGTGTTACTGTGGTTGCAAGGCCCGTGCAATTACTGCTATTCGTTTCCGTTACAAACACAACGGTTGTATTAACCGCAGCACTGCTAAAACTTAATTGAGCATTGGTTGGTGACGATCCTGTAGTTAGTATTGTTGTTAAGCCTGCATCACTATACCACGTATAGGTACTGCCTACAACCGGAGTAGTTACTATAGGTGGTGTAATTGCCGCGCCCACGCAATAGGAACCCGGACTAAAAGTTATACCCGGTAAGGTTGGTATAGCAGTTACCGTTAATGTTACCGGAGTTGCAGGACCCGGACAGTTATTACTATTGGTTTCTCTTGCATAAACTGTTGTGGTATTTGCTAAGGCACTGCTAAAGCCTAATTGCGCATTGGTGGGAGCGATTCCTGTTGTTAGGAGAGTTGACAAACTAATGTCGCTGTACCAAGAATAAGTACTTCCTCCTACGGGTGCTGCGATGACGGGTGGCGTTATCGCCTGACCAATACAGTATGAGCTTGGCGCAAAAGTTACTGCCGGAGCGGCTGGAATTGCATTAACCGTTAGCGTAACGGATGTTGCTGCGCCTTCACAATTACTGCTATTTTTTTCCGCTACGAATACTGTCGTGGTATTAGCTGCTACACTGTTAAAGCCCAATTGTACGTTGGTTGGGTTCGTTCCTGCTATCAACAAGGTAGTTAGTCCAGCATCTGCGTACCAATTGTATGTACTTCCCCCTGTGGGGGTAGTGATACTGGGAGCAACAATAGCATTATTAACACAGTACGTGTTAGGAACAAATGTAACTGCAGGAGCTACGGGCACCGGATTAACATTGATTGTGGTAGAACCACTAGCGGCCACCGAAATACAACCATTAATGTCTGTAACATTTGTCAGTGTGTAGGTGGTATTCGCTAAAGGCGAAACCGTAATATCTGCTCCGCTGATGTAGTTATTCACTACACCCAGTCCGGTGATAGCAAGTGTAAAAGGACCAACGCCACCCGTTACATCCACCTTAAACGTTGAGGATTTGCCCGAGCAGATTGGCGTAGTTCCCGTCAAGGAAAGTATTGCGTTGGTTGGTGCCGGAGGTTCTATGATTGAAATCGGGCCAATAGTCTGACTACAGTTTGTTCCATTATCGCTAACCACTACGGTATAGTCGCCAGCAGTAAGTCCTGTAATATCCTGTGCGGAAGAAGTAAAGCCGTTGGTAGCTGTCCAGGAATAAACATAGCCGCCCGTTCCACCTGATACATCAATAGCAATTTGGCCATTAGGCGTTCCGCAACTGGTACTGTTGATTGGAAACCCTGCGGTGAGACCCAAAGTAATATCCGTAGTGCCATTAACAACGAAGGAGCCTGCAAAGTCAGAGGGATTACCATCTTGAACAATCACGTTGTAAACCCCAGGCTTTAAATTGTCTGCCAAATAAGGCACCCCTAACGTCATGGGGATATTCAGCTTATTAACAGGTCCGAGGATAAACAGGGATATGGGTGGAATTCCTGAGGTAACTGTTACGTTAATCGAGCCATTATCTAATATGCCATCAGTGCCCGGATTTCCACCTCCATCAAGTTGGTCAAGACAGGCATCTTTTTTATTGTTAGTCGTTACAACGGGTGCTTGCGACCACGACACCATCGATAATAGGGTGAGTCCAATAAAGACTCCAAAAAATAAGTATCTCGGTTTCAAACCCGTTATCAGTTAATTTTGAACTTCATATGTTTTGTACAGCCATCCGGACTTTGGATATAAAGATTGTAATCACCTTTATCTAAATTGCTGATCTTCGCGCCTTTGCCCTCCAATCGGTTGTCCTGATTTGATCCTGAAAAAATAAAATAGGTGTAAGAGTCTGCGTTCTTATACTCCATAATCGCTTCCCCGTTTTTTTGCCCGTTCGAAGTATGAGTGATCGTTAGTTTAACATCAAAATCTTTGCAATTTTCAATGCTTGGTTCAATACTCATTTTGAAGCCGGGGGATACGACTGAAATGCACACGAGGATCAATCCTAAAGTGCTATATTTTAAGTACTTCTGCATGCTATAAAATGGCAGTTTAAAACAAGGCACAGCCTTTTTGAAAGTGGTGAAAAAGATTAAAAAATATCTTTTACTCATGTAAAGATGTAGATTCAAAGACCAACTTATCCAAAAAATACACTACCTAGTGATCGAAGTAATGTTTTAGTTAAAAAATCATATTTTAGTATCGCCTATTCAAAATCTCACTTAGAATAAAAGCCTTTTTAAAACCGGCAGGGTTCTTCAGTTCTGTGATATAATTACTGATCGAGACACCCCGCTCCTTGCTCTTATATCCTTTAAACTGCCCAAAGCTTGTATCGGTATCTCCTACTTTAATAGTATCCTCTAAAGAGGGCCTGTAGAATGCCTGCTGCTTGGCCTTCTCATAAGTTTCATAAATTTTATCTTGAGATTTATAATCGGGCCTTTCAAACTCCTCTATTTCGTCTTTAACGTCATCATCATAATCAATAAAATCATTTTGCTTTGGTGGCAAGGGAATGGCTACCGGTTTGGGCGGCTTAGGGGCCTTAGCAGCCTGAATCTCGCGAAGAAGATCTTCAAAGGATAACGGCTTACTTTCGGGCAATGAGGAATTATCAACCGGATGATTCGGTTCAAACGGCTGTGCTTTCTTTTTATTTGCCCGGGCTATTAAAGTGATAACAATCACTATAAGCCAAATCCAAAACTGAATATCCATGATTCAGCCAAAGATATTGAAATAAATACAAATTCAGCGCCTTTTGGCACTTTTTGCTTGGGATAAATTGTTGATGAAATGAGTATGCTTGATTTTCCAAATGCCAATCCTACGGTTATCTTTGCCATCTTATTTTTTCAACCACTAAATTCTCAAGGAATTCATGCAGTTATCGAAGTTGGAGATTAAAGGCTTTAAAAGCTTTGCAGATAAAGTAGTAATTAATTTTGACGAAGGAATTACAGGAATTGTAGGGCCAAACGGGTGCGGAAAGTCAAACGTTGTTGATTCAATACGCTGGGTATTAGGAGAACAAAAGACCAGCGCACTCCGGTCCGAAAAAATGGAGAACATTATCTTTAATGGCACCAGCCAACGCTCACCGCAGCAAATGGCCGAGGTATCCTTAACCATTAACAACACTAAAAATATTCTTCCTACAGAATACTCGCAGGTTACTTTAACCCGCAGACTGTATCGCTCTGGCGAAAGTGAATACCTGCTTAACGGAGTAGTCTGCCGATTGAAAGATATTACGAATCTATTCTTAGACACCGGGGTAGCATCTAACAGCTACGCTATTATTGAGTTAGGCATGGTGGATGATATTCTTAACGATCGTGACAACTCACGAAGAATGTTGTTTGAAGAAGCTGCAGGGATTTCAAAATTCAAAAAGCGCAAGAAGGAAACGTTGAAGAAGCTGGAAGATACCGATGCTGACTTAGAGCGCGTAGAGGATTTGCTTTTTGAAATAGAAAAGAACATGAAGAGCCTGGAGAAACAAGCTCGGCAAACTGAACAGTATTATAAAATTAAAGAAGACTATAAAGAGAAAAGTATACAACTCGCCAAAGTAGTTGTAAACAAACAGAAGGAAACCTTTGCCACCGTTCAAAAGCAGGTTGAAACGGAAAGCGATCGCAAAACAAAACTTACTACTGGGCTTGCTGAAAAAGAAGCGCTGATTGAAAAATCAAAAGCAGAACTTCTTCTTAAGGAGAAAACACTATCCTCGCGCCAAAAGGCAATCAATGATTTCGTAGCTAAAATCAGGCAGTACGAAAGTGAGAAACAGATTAAGAATGAAAGACTTCGTTCCCTTAACGACCGGGTTAATAATCTGAAAGAACAAATCGATCAGGATAAGAAAAGTAACGAACGGGCTCGCTTCAGTATTCAAAGCCTGGAGACAGAACGAGATACCGCCCATCTGGCATTAAAAGAAATTTCCGAAAAGGTAGACTTGCTTAAATCGGAATACGAAACACAAAAAGCTGCCACCTACACGCTGCAAGGCGAATCGGATGCGCTGCGTCAAGTGTATCGCGCCAAGCAAGAAGAGTCTTTTCAATTAAATAAGTCTCTCGAAATTCGCGAGATTCAAATTTCTTCTTTTAAACAAGAATTAGAACGCACCACTACCGACACCAGTCAACAAAGCGCCAGCATTGCTGAGTTCGAGAAGAAGACCGTAATCTTAAATGAAGAGATCAAAGAAAAAAACGGTTACCTCGAAAAGCTAAAGAAAGAAGAGGAAGATGTTTTTTCGCGAATCACCTCGCTGGAGAAGACCATTGAAATGATTCGTGAGGAGATGACGGAAACAGGGCGCAAACTCGATTCGCGTCAAAACGAATTTCAACTCACTAAATCTTTAGTCGAAAATCTGGAAGGTTTTCCGGAGGCCATTAAATTTCTAAAGAAGAATGTTAGCTGGACAAAAAATGCTCCGCTCCTATCGGATATTCTTTCCACCAGCGAAGAGTATCGGGTAGCGATTGAGAACTATCTGGAACCTTATCTCAACTACTACATTGTTGAGCACGAGGCCGAAGCGTATGAGGCTATCAATATCCTGAGTGACGCCAGCAAGGGCAAAGCAAACTTCTTTATTCTTGATTCATTCGAAAAGTTTTCGCCCTCGGATATTCAAATGTATTCGAATGCATTTCCGGCAACGCAAATCATCGAATTCGATCCAAAGTATAATAAGCTCATGGCCTTTATTCTCGATAAGGTTTATGTGTATGAAGGCGATGTACGGAATATACCTACAGACGAGAACACGTTCATTACCAAGAGTGGTAAAGTAACCAGACGTAGATTCAGCTTATCCGGTGGATCAGTAGGATTGTTTGAAGGTAAGAAAATAGGGCGCGCTAAGAATCTTGAGAAACTTGAAAAAGAGATCAAGGAGTTCACGAAAAAAGTTGAAGACATCCGACACTCCTTGGTTGATCGGCAACGGGAACTTGAGCGATTGCGCAATAACACCTTAAAGCAACAAATCGAAGAAGCTCAAAATGCCATTAAACTGGTTAATGATGAGTTCATTTCCGTGCGCACCAAGCAGGAACAGTTTTCGAATATGTTGAATAGCGCAGATTTGCGCAAGGAAGATATTATAGAAAAAATTGAAACCCTGAATCAGGAACTTCTTGATTTGCGGCCGAAAGCCGAACAAGCACAACTGGTATCTGGTCAGCAAGATGAAAAGCTGAAACTCATTACGTCTGAATTAAATATTCAAAATGAATTCCTGAGTCAGAAGTCATCCACCTACAATGAACAAAATATTCTCTTTCATCAGCAAGAGAACCGTGTAAAGAGTGTGGAGCAGGAAATGCGATTCAAGCAGGAGTCGATGGAGCAAAGTAGTTTGCGCGTTGAAACGAACTCGGAGGAGCTGAAGAAAAATGATGACGAAATCAGAACCATTATTGAAACCACACAAAGCAACGATGAGGAACTGATTGGCATGTATGCCGAGAAAGATGAAATGGAGAAAGGCTTAGGAGAAGCCGAAAAGGAATATTACTCTGGCCGTGGCGAGATTGATCAATTTGAAAAAGATCTGCGTGAGGTTCAACATCAGCGCCAAAACATCGACACGTTGTTGATGGAGTTACAGAATCAATTAAATGAAAGTAAGATTCAACTCAATTCTGTTAAAGAAAGATTGTCGGTTGAGTTTAATATTGATCTTGATACCGTACTGAGTCAGGCAACGCCAGAAGAAGCAGAGCAGTTGGCTTTATTCGATGAGGAAAAACTTCGTGCGGATGTAACCAAAATACGCGAGAAGTTGGACAACATGGGCCCGATTAACCCGATGGCTATGGAAGCCTATACGGAAATAAAAGAACGCAACGATTTCATTAACGTACAAAAAGACGATCTGCTAAAAGCGAAAGAATCGCTCTTTAGTACAATCAGTGAGATTGAAGGTGTGGCCAGTGAAACCTTTATGGTTGCTTTTACGCAAATTAAAGAACACTTTGTTCGCGTATTCCGCTCGTTGTTTAATGAGGGCGATGATTGCGATTTAAAGTTGGCCGATCCGACCAAGCCACTAGAATCTGAGATTGATATTATCGCCAAGCCTAAAGGCAAGCGACCATTAACTATTAATCAATTATCAGGTGGAGAGAAAACACTTACGGCTACTGCGCTATTGTTTTCTATGTATCTATTAAAGCCGGCACCCTTCTGTATTTTTGATGAGGTGGATGCTCCGCTTGATGATGCCAACATCGATAAATTCAATAATATCATTCGCAATTTCAGTAAAGACTCGCAGTTTGTTATTGTTACGCATAATAAGCGTACTATGACCACGACTGATGTGATCTATGGAATTACAATGGTGGAAAAAGGAATCTCGCGCGTTGTACCTGTGGATTTGAGAGAGCTTGCGTAAGTTAGGAATCAAACTCCGGCATAGGCGCTAAAGGCTCCATCCACCGGCACAACAATTCCTGATACAAACTTGGAAGCATCTGAACAGAGCCAAAGCAAGGTTCCGGAAAGTTCATCGGGCTCACCAAACCGATTAAATGGCGTTCCATTAATTATCAATTGACCCCGATCGGTTAAGCTACCGTCAGCATTGGTTAACAAGGTTCTGTTTTGTTCTGTCAGAAAGAAACCCGGGGCAATAGCGTTTACTCGAAAACCTTCACCAAACTTCTTAGCCATTTCAACAGACAACCACTGTGTGAAATTACTTATCGCTGCCTTAGCCGCTCCGTAACCCACTACCCTGGTTAGTGGGCGAATAGCAGTCATGGAAGAAATATTAATAATGATTCCCTTCTTCGAAGCAACCATCACTTTGCCAAAAATTTGTGATGGCAACACCGTACCCGCCAGATTTAAATCAACTACCTTTTTAAAATCGTCTAATTTTAAATCAAGAAAAGTTTTATCAGGAGTAACCACTGCACCGGGCAGATTACCACCCGCTGCATTTACCAGTATGTCAATGGTACCAAACTTTTCGAGAATGAGTTTTCTGGCTTCCACTAATTGCTTTTCATCCAACACGTCAGCAGAAACTCCAAAAGCATTTCCACCTGATTGAATAATTTCTTTGGCCAGCGTATCGGCTACTTCCTTTCTCCTTCCAAGAATAACCACCGATGCTCCGGCCTTCGCCAAGGCTCTACACATGGTATTGCCTAACACGCCTGTACCCCCGGTAACTACAGCCACTTTCGTTTTTAAACCGAATAGTTCTTCCATGTAACTCATGCTCTATGCTTTTAGTATTACTGATCTACGGGTACGATTACTTTCATAAGCGGCTTCAATCAGCCTGATTACTTCGCGGGATTCTTCGGGTTTAACATCCAAGGATTTGCCCTCGCGGATAACCTCATAAATATTTTGGTAGAATTTTAGATAATTGCCCGGAATAGTTTCAACTTTTCCCTCTACATGCAATCCATTTATTGTTGTGTTCAGTCGGCCCCAACATTCTTTTGGTAATGTTCCCCAACCCGAAGTACCCGGAATCTTTTTTTCTTTGAGCGCTTGTTCCTGCGGGTCAACATTGCTACTGGTAACAAATGAACCCTCGGTACCATGTAATTGATAGCGTGGACCTTGTTCGCGCACGAGATAACTCGATTTTACAATAACGTTTAGGCCGGGATAGGTAAGCCGCAGGTCATAGAAATCATCTACACTTCCTCCCGGTCTTTGAATACCAATACGCGCATCAATTTCTGATGGCATACCAAAGAGCACCAACACCTGATCGAGCATATGCGAACCCAGATTATATAAAATCCCTTTACCGGGTCCAGCTTCTTCTTTCCAGGAATTAGGTTCTATGTAATTACGGAAGCGATCGTAGTGCGCTTCGAACTCAACTATTTTACCTACCCACTTATTATCAATAACTTTTTTCAG
This sequence comes from Cyclobacteriaceae bacterium, assembly GCA_018063305.1. Taxonomy (GTDB): domain Bacteria; phylum Bacteroidota; class Bacteroidia; order Cytophagales; family Cyclobacteriaceae; genus ELB16-189. The sequence continues at coordinate 4,354 of JAGPBO010000015.1, read as the reverse complement.
CGTAAGAAAATCACCGTCCAACCGTCTGCTCTGGAATACGGTAAGTATTTTATTGTGCTTATCAGCCAAGTCTATTAATTCATTTGCTTCCTGCACCGTAACGGTAAAGGGTTTCTCAACAATAACGTGTTTGCCTGCTTGCAAAGATTTTGCAGCTTGTTCGAGATGGAGGTGATTGGGCGTATTCACAACAACTAATTCAACAGAAGGATCAGAAAGAACTTCCTCGAAAGTTCTTACTACCCGGCAGTTGGGATAATGCGCTTCTGCAGATTGCTTGCTCCGTTGAAGTACCACCGAAAGTTCAAACCCTGGATGGGCATGGATAAGCGGTGCATGAAAAACTTCTCCCGACATCCCATAGGAAAGGATCGCAGTTTTAATAGGCTTCAAACTCATTATTCAAATTCGAAATAGTTCTTAACATTGTTATAGCAAATATCCTGTACCATACTCCCTATCAATTTCATGTCGTTAGGTAACTCGCCTTTGGTAATATCATTTCCTAATAGATTACACAAGACGCGTCTAAAATACTCGTGACGCGGAAAAGATAAGAAGCTCCGTGAGTCGGTAACCATACCTACAAACCTTGCCAGAAGACCCATGTTGGAAAGTGTATTTATCTGCTTCTCCATTCCATCTTTCTGATCGAGGAACCACCAAGCCGACCCCCATTGGATTTTTCCAGGAATAGATCCATCACAAAAATTTCCTGTCATGGTTACGAAAACTTCGTTATCGGCTGGATTAAGATTATATAAAATGGTTTTTGCTAATTGATTGGACTGATCCAACTTATTTAAGAACGAAGATAAATTTCGGGATTGGGAAAAATCTCCTACAGAATCAAAACCCGTATCGGGGCCCAGGCTATTTAGCAAGCGAGAATTATTATTACGAATGGCACCGATATGAAATTGTTGCACCCAGTTTTTCGTGTGATACATTTTACCCAATTCAATTAAGACCGCTCCTTGTAGGATCAATTGTTCTTCCGAAGTTAATCGACTACCAGTTCGAACTTTCTTAAATATCCCTTCTCCTTTTTGAGCACCGTTTGCATCGTACCCAATATTCTCCAACCCGTGATCGGCTGCCGTACAGCCATGCGCATCAAAATAGTCTATTCTGTTTTTTAAAGCAGCTATCAGGTCTTCAAATGAATCAATAGAAATGCCTGATACTTCAGCTAGCAAATCAAGATAATGATTGTAGTTCTCCACATGCCCACTGGCATATGCTTTATCGGGCCTAAAGGTTGGCAGCAACTTTAGATTTGATGATAGAGCTGCCATCTCCTTGTGGTAATTCAGCGAGTCTGTCGGATCGTCTGTAGAGCAAACGACCTTAACCTTCATGCCCGTCAATAACGATTGCACTTTAAAATCCTTTTGTTGGAGTTTTGAATTGCAATGCTTGTAAATTTCTGGGGCAGATTTTTCATTAAGGAGTTCGTCCACACCAAAATATCTTTTCAACTCAAGGTGTGTCCAATGATAAAGTGGATTGCGCAACGTGGCCGGCACTGTTTTCGCCCAGGCTAAAAATTTTTCCTGAGGTTCTGAGTTTCCTGTAATGAATCTTTCATTTACTCCATTCGCCCGCATCGCGCGCCATTTATAGTGATCACCCTCCAACCAGATAGTTGTCAGATTATCAAATATCCTGTTTTCAGAAATATCTTTTGGGGATAAGTGATTGTGATAATCAATGATCCCGCAGGTGCTGGCATAGTCATGGTAGAGTTCGCGAGCTGGCTTGCTATACAAAAGGAAATCGTCATTCAGAAATGAAACGGGCTTGCCCATAAGGATTAGTCTAGCACACGAATTTTTATACTTCGGAAAGATACGGCATCGCCATGATCCTGTAAAAGGATGTAACCCTTTTCAGCCATACCAAAACCTTCCCACACATTATACTTACTTCGGGCTACCAAGGCATAATAGATCGGTGTTCCCCGTTGATACTCAACAATCTTCCTTCCGTTTAACCAGTGTTCGATACGATTATCCGGGTACACAACTATACGCCCTTCATTCCATATTCTCGGAATGTCCTGAATTTTTAGGGAAGGAATTAAATCATAGAGCGAACCCAACGTCCTGTTTCCTACCACGCCTTCCTTCGCATCGGGGTGTCGCTCATCATCCAGAATCTGATACTCTAAACCGATGGCTGAGCCTTTTGAAAGATATTTCTCATCAACAAAATATTTAACTCCGCTATTAGCGCCTTCCGTAAATTTAAAATCAAAGGTTAGTTCGAACGCAGTGAAACTATCCATAGTAACTATATCTCCGCCATTGGTAGACTCACCGCCATTCGAAGGAAGTACAGACAAGATTCCATCTTTAATTTCCCATCCTTTATCAGGAAAAGAATCTTTAAAGGCACCGCGCCAACCGGTAGTGGTTTTTCCATCCCACAATAATCGATAACCCTGTTGTTTTTCTAAGGGTGATAATGTGTTGGGTACCAGATTAACAACAGTGATATTCGTTAAAGGGCGGGCTTGAAGATTTTTAGTTTGAATGCGAATGTTTTTCCAATAGGTTTTCTTGCCTTCCCCTTGGGCATCATATACCGCATGAACCTGCAAGGCTATTAATCCTTTCAAGGAAGCATCATCAATTAAATAAGCAGCTGGGAAATCGTTTACCCAGGTGCGAATGGTGGAACCAATGCATTCAATCCGATAGGTATTCCAATCGCCCCATTTATAGGCTTGCTTAGCCGAGGGATTTAATTCTAAGGGATAAAGCCAACCTCTACGGGCTTCATCATAAATCCCACCTGACCAGCTGCGTTCCTTGCGGTGATCTACTTCCATCTGATATCCATTAACACGACCATCTTCAGGCTTTTGCAAACTCCGGAATTGAATCCCCGAGTTTATGCCATCGTCTATCTTAATCTGAAGTTCAAGAATAAAATCTCCATATTCTTTGTCCAACGCTAAAAATGAATTTGGCGAATCCTTCACACAAGTTCCAACAATCATTCCATCCACTACATCGTACTTAGCCTTGCCATTCACCAGTTTCCAACCGGTAAGATCTTTGCCATTAAAAAGGCTTATCCATTTTTCTTTGGCAGGAAAGGAAACTGCCATTGAAGGCAACAGCAGTAAATTGAATAGAATCAGGATTAATAGTTTCTTCATGTTGGGATAAGATTATAAGTCTTTAATAATGTTGATCAATATAATTTTTTTACAATTTCATTTCCCATCCGCGCTCATACTCTCTACTCCATAAGGCATTCGCTTCTTTATCATTTTTGATTCTTCCCTGGGCATCACAATTTATTGTATGACCCGAACGGAAAGCAATGTTTCCTAACTGCGGCAGCAGCGTTGATTTGTGTCCTTCGCTGATGGGCGAGTTCAATTTTGTTTTTCCTCTGACCGTCTCAACAAAATTTAACAAGTGCAGGCTATCCAGTTTTTCACCCATACCCATCGTGTTAGTAGCATCGGCTTGTTGGATGGTTGTCTTTACATCCTGAATCAACTTGCCACCTAATTCATACACCTTATAATCATCACCACCCGGTATCACCATGGTCCCCTTTTCTCCATAAAAAATTACTCCGCGACCGCTGTGCATTTCATCGTAGTCGTTACAACTTCTTCCTTCCCAGGTAATGGCTGTATTGTTGGCAAATTCGTACGTGATCGTTTGCGTATCGGGAGTTTCCCAATCATCTTTAAAGGCAAAGCGCCCACCGGCAGAAACTATTTTGGTAGGATAGTCGACACCTAATCCCCAACGCATAAGATCAAGTTCGTGGGTACCATTATTCAGTGCTTCGCCCGTGCCCCAGTTCCAGAACCAATGCCAGTTGTAATGAATGAGGTTATCCTTATAGGGCTTACGCGGAGCGGGACCTTGCCATAATTCATAATCTAAATGTGCCGGAACGGGAACCACCTTGCCAACACCTATCGACTTGCGGGCATTGGCATACCAACCCTTGGCAAAATATACCCTGCCTATTACACCACTTTGCAAGGCTTGTACAGCCTCAATCATTCGTGGAAAAGATCTACGCTGATTACCCATTTGCACTAGCCGATTGTATTTAGATGCAGCCGCAACCAGTATCTCCCCTTCGGCTGGATTATGCGAACAAGGTTTTTCAACATATACATGCTTACCTGCCTTTAGTGCCATGAGCGTGGCCGGTGCATGCCAATGGTCAGGCGCAGCAATTACAATCGCATCGAGGTCTTTTTCTTCTAATAGCTTGCGTACGTCCTTATATCCCTTCGGTTTTTTACCGGTTTGCTTTTCAATTGCGCTAGTAGTCTTGCTTAATACATTAGCATCCACATCACAGATATACC
>JAGPBO010000014.1:24371-28982 GCA_018063305.1 Cyclobacteriaceae bacterium | reverse complement strand
AGCCAAATTCCAAACCACCACCCCATTGGAAGCCATCCTCGATTTTTCCTGTACCGTATTCTGTGTCAAACTTATCCGCGAATGTATAACTCTCAAAAGTCATGAGGGTAATGGTAGGTTGCGCCCAGGCACCTAAGGCTATAAGGATCATTAGTCCCGTAACAATGTATTCTTTTTTCATAAAGTCAGATTTAACTTATTTTCTTACAAATATAGTAGTTCTAAACAAAGGTATTCCATAGCCTTTATGGTACCGTTCCAAATACCCATAAAACAAATATCGCGGCCCGAGGGCCGCGATATTTTACGGAATGAACAAATTACTATTTATCAAATTCCCCAATAAATGGAATGCTCTCCAAAATGCTAGCTCGAACAACACTCAAAATATACGACTCCAACTGGAAAAACTGGGTTGCGGCCTTCACCCCAGCCGGTTTTTGCATTTTTTTGGCGTAAGTGGCCACGAGGTTGTCCGTGCTTTTACCTAATGCGATAGTTTCCTTTAAAATTTGTGCAGTTTCTTCATCACTAATCGTTTCGTACTGCGCTGCGTATTTTTGTAATAGTTCAATACGCTTTTTACCCAAATCCTTTCTTTTCACTTCATACTCATCATATAATTTCCAAAAGGCATCACTTTGAGCACCTTCTAATTTTATAAATTCAGCAAAAGCAGCTTTCTTTTCCATCCCCAGGGTGGCTTGGATAAGATCCACTTCTTCCTTGTTGGTTTGGGCCAATGAACAAGTTGCCATCACGGCAATGGCCAATGTAGTTAACAGTAGTTTTTTCATGGTTGACGTAATTTTAATTAATTAGTAAAATAAGAGTGCAAATGTAAGTATTTGAGAATTAATCTATAGAGAAAAATCCATGATATTAAGTCAGGAAGAGAAATTTTACTCCACCCCACCATCGGCTTTAGACGGTACTGTCTTCCGCAAATAGTGCTTTAACCGAAAGCGGAAAATATTATCAACCTTATAAAAATTATCTTCAATCTGGTTCCGTGAGTTTTGAATCATATATACGAATTCAAAACGAGAATTGTAGTTAAGCCGATAGCCGATACCCATTCGTAGGCGCGAGCGATTGGCAAAGCGCTCCTGCACATCCGAACTGGTGTAAAGGTATTCAAAATCCAGAATGGCGTACCAAACCTTATCTTTATGAATTGAATTTCGATTAATGGGCGTAAGGGTCTCAGCACGCAATCGTGGCCTCCACGTAGTGCCCCAATCCTGAGTTTCCAGATCTTCTAAGTTCCGCATCTCATATCGAACAAGCAGTCTGGTTTGAATCCGCTTATTAGGCGTAAAATATATTTTCGTACCAAGCATCGGGCGCAATTCTATCGTGTTATACGTTTGAGTTTGGTTTGTATAACTGAAACCTATCGCACTTTGCAATTCAAAATGTTGATTCAAGGAGTATTGGACCGTTGCCGTATACCCTAATGATCGCCATTTATCTGCGGAAAGATTCGTACTGTATACTATTGCATTTTCGAGATTGAAAGAGTTTGCGAAAGGATAATTGAGCATGTACTCCAGCCAAATTTGATCATCTTGTGCACAAGTAGTTTGTGCGAACAAGCTAAAAAGAAGCCCCAGTATAAAATTAAATCGCTTTAAAAGTTGATGCATTTTTCAAAAAAAAATTGAAAATAGATAGGTGCAAATCTATCAAATTTGAATACAATGAAATAAAGCTGGGTAAAGTGCTACTATTCAGATTGAGCGTAACCTATTCCTGGCGAGAAGCTATCCTACCTTTTGCAACATCCATAAAAACTCACGCAATCTTCCTTTAAATCAATTTATTGAAGTAAGACAAGAATGTTATAATTTTATGAGTTGCGTATATCCGAAGTTTCTCAATGATCGTTACACCATGAAAAAAACAGGCGCGTTCTTTTCGCTTATCTTATTACTAGTATCATGCCAGCCCAAACAGGAAAATAAGAGTTCGGCTTCGGTTGTTTATAGTGCAGAACGCGATATTTTTCATATCTACTTAGCCAACCGAATGTCGAAGTTTGATGAGTTGGCGCCCGGCCTCATGTTGTTTGACGCTACCTTACCCAATGATCCTAATAAAGTTTTTAATTATCATTTGGACACACAAATGGCAGCCAATGCGGGGGTATATATGGCCGACCTGTATTATAGTGTTCTCACCAAAACAACTGACGTTTCTGTAAATTATATTAAGGCCGTAGCTGGGTTGAGTAAAGCGCTTGGGGTTGAAAAGCTCCCGGTTGATAATTTGGCAACCCGTTACAATAAAAATTTAGAAAACTACGATTCGATTAAATCCATAGCCACACAATTATTTAAGCTCACAACCGAAGATCTTGAAACGAAGCACGAACGGCTCGCGGGCATTATGATGGCGACTTATCAAATTGAAAATCTTCATCTGGCGTTATCCATTCTTCCCACTTTTCCTGAAATTCTGTCACCTGATGAACAGGAAACAAAGGACTTACTTCAAAGGAATATACTTTCGCAACAGAGTAATATAGAAATCATCTACAATTTTTTACGCAGCACTAGTGATCCACTCGACCCTCAACGAAATCCAAATTATCCTTTTTATGATACAGCCCTTCGCGACCTGATTGGAATCTATCAGGATATACCGGATGATACTCAGGCTGATCCACAAATAAATAAACAAACACTCAGTGCGCTTACTTCACTAGTTACTGAAATCCGAACCAAGATTATAAGCGTTGAATAACCCTTGCATGAAACGAATTACTCAGACAGCTATACTGGTTTTTTTTAGCTTTTATTTTATATCCTATTCGGGGTATGGACAAAATACGTTAGTCGTTAAAATTGATACCTGTGAGCAAAAAGAATTAGGAGATGTGATCCGGGCTGCCTGGCATTTACCGGCTAAGGTTAAAAAGGAAAGCACAGGTTCTTTATTGTTGCTTCCGATTATAGGATCAAACCCAGCCATTGGTTTTATGGTTGGCGTGGGAGGACAATATGCTTTTAAGATGTATGGTGACCAAACTCTTTATTCTGCCATTTCTGGAAGCGCGCAGTACACAACAAAAAATCAAGTTCTCTTCTTAATGAAGAATAATATTTATAGTAAGAACAACAGAATCTTCTATAGTGGAGACTGGCGCTACCAGATTTTCTCGCAACCTACGTATGGGTTAGGAACAAACTCCCCGGAAGGGGGAATACTCGATTATCAATATAGTTTGGGTGGTGTTGAAGCAAATAATGATTCACTCGCGCAACCCATGGAATTTAATTTTGCCCGCTTCTATCAGTCGGTATCATTTAAATTAAAAAAAAATCTTTACCTGGGAGTAGGGTACAATTTTGATTCCTATTCTAAAATAGATGATCAAAAACTAAGGCTCAATCCCGGGGACTCACTGCTGACCAGTCACTATGTGTATAATACAAATTTCGGGTTCAGCACAACTAGTTATTTAAGTTCAGCATTGGCTATCAATTTTGTTTACGACTCGCGCGACAACATGATTAATGCAACCAAGGGGTATTACATATTAGTGAGCTATAGGAGCTCATTGAAACTTCTTGGAAGCGAAACCAATGGTAATTTTTTTAATGGTGAATGGCGGAGTTTCCATAGTGTATCAAAAAAAGATCCAAGGCACATTATTGGATTTTGGTTTCTGGGAAATTTTGCTCCGGAAGGCCAATTCCCTTATATGATTTTACCCGCTACTGCTTATGACCAACGGGGCCGCAGTGCACGGGGTTATACCCAAGGACGCTTTAGAGGGAACAGCATGGTTTATGGTGAAACAGAATATCGCTTTCCTCTTTCAAAGTGCGGTGGCATATTAGGTGGAGTATTATTTGTTAATGCAACCACGGCAAGTAATCCAACGCAATCCTTAAAACTCTTCGAATCAGTTAAGCCAGGTTATGGCATGGGCCTACGAGTAATGGTCGATAAGCAGTCGAGAACTAATCTGGCTATCGACTTTGGGTTTGGTGATAAGTCAAGCGGGTTTTATCTCGCAGCTTCTGAGACTTTTTGAAGTTACCAGATTATAGAAATTTGGATATTTATAACTTTAGGTTTCTTATCTTCCTCAATAAATAATATCGTTTCAATAAAATCAGCAATTGAAATTTTTACCTCCAAACCCAAATATCACTAGAATAAATTCTGAGTCTCATAAAACAACCGTAATAAAGTATGACCGCATATAAGACCTTAGAAAAATTTTGTTCCTACTTCGGGACTTTGTTTTTCATCTTGTGCTTACCCGGGTATGGAGTAGCGCAAGAAGAATCTATCGAAGAAAAACCAACAAATCGAAATAAACTGACACTTGCCATTAGCCATACCCACCTGCCCGATGGCATCAACGACAAGGGTGTCAAGGTTTGGCAAGTATTACCCAGTTGGGGGTTAGATTATGATTTGCGCATCTCCCAAAAGTGGGGATTGGGCGTTCACTCAGATATAGTGATTCAGGACTTCGCCTATGAAGAGAAAGAAGGCATCACTAAGAAACGTAGCTATCCGGTAGCCACAGCATTTGTAACCAGCTATAAAGCGGCCCGGCATCTTGCACTCATTGCTGGCGGTGGTGCTGAG
>JAGPBO010000014.1:0-24271 GCA_018063305.1 Cyclobacteriaceae bacterium | reverse complement strand
AACCTAGTTGCACGCCCGGAAGAGCTGCCATGCAAACAGGTAGAATTCCTAATAGAAGCGGTATGACTACAGTAGCATTTCAAGGACAAGGTGGTGGACTTCCTGCTGCTGAATGGACACTTGCTTCTATATTGAAACAAGGAGGATACAAAACTTATTTTTCTGGAAAATGGCATTTAGGCGAGGCTGATTATGCGATGCCTATTGCCCACAAGGTTACGATGTTATGGAAAGTGTAGTGCTGTACCATTTAAATGCATATACCTATCCTTTTGAATCTTGGAATCCAGATATGAGCCCTGAAATGTTAGCTTTCTTTAATAAAGTAACTAAAGGAGTGCTTGAAGGAGAGGCAGGGAAACCTGTACGAGAAGCATCGAAAGTAACAGAACAGAATATTGCAGAATTGGATATGATGATGACCGATAAGGTTCTTGGTCGATTAGAAGGTTATGCTAAAGGGAAAGATCCTTTCTTTATGAGTGTCAACTTTGCCAAAAACCACCAGCCAAACTTGCCAAGCAAAACTTTTAAAGGAAAATCACCTGCCAAAAGTGATTATGCTGATGCCGTTATGGAAATGGATTACAATGTAGGCCGTATTATGGATAAACTTCGTGAATTAAATATTCATGAAAATACGATTGTAGTTTACACTGTTGATAATGGTGCATGGCAAGATGTGCATCCTGATGCAGGTTATTCTCCATTTAGAGGAACTAAAGGTACCGACCGGGAAGCCGGTAGCCGTGTACCTGCTTTAGCGTGGTGGCCTGGGCAGATTAAAGCAGGTAGCGATAATCATGATATTGTAGGTGGTTTAGATTACATGGCAACCTTTGCAAGTCTTGCAGGTATTAAATTACCAACAAAAGATAGAGAAGGTGTACCAATGATATTTGATAGCTACGATATGTCGAACATTCTCTTCAACGAAGGTAAACCGCTACGTGAAAATTGGTTTTATTTTACAGAAATTGAACTTGCTCCTGGTGCTGTAAGAACTGGTAAATGGAAAGCAGTTTACAATACACGGGGTGATAATGGTGCCATGGCAGGAAGTGATATGCCTGGACAACAATTGGGATGGAGAGGTAACGAAGCTTATGTAGCTACAGTACCGGCTGTTTACGATCTATGGCAAGACCCACAGGAACGTTATGATTTGTTTATGAATAGCTTTACAGAGAAAACCTGGACTATGATCCTTTTTACAAAAGCCCAACAGGAACTAATGCAAAGTTATATTGATTATCCACCAAGAAAACTTCAAAGTGAATCCTATTCAGGTCCAATGAGCATTACTAGGTTCCGTACCCTGCAACAAGCTAAAGAATTGATGAAAGAAAAAGGAGTAGTATTGCCTCCTTTACAGCCTAAAAAAAATTAAACTAGATCTTAAAAATCAGGGCATTTTAAAATGCCCTGATTTTTTTTTATATCTTCTAATTATTTTAAATCAAAATTCATGAAATACACTATTAAATCGCTAGTCATGCTAGCTATATATTGTGTGTTTTTGTTTTCATGCAATCAAAAAACAGAAACAAAGGTTGAAGGAACTATTGCCGATGTAAAAAATGGTGTAAAGTCTGATCCCTTACCATCCTGGAACAGTGGCCAAACTAAATCAAGCATTGTTGAGTTTGTAAAAAATTCAACGAAAGAAGGAAATGCGAAATTTATTCCCGCTGCAGATCGAATTGCTTGCTTTGATAATGATGGAACTCTATGGAGCGAACAACCCATGTATTTTCAGTTGGCATTCGCGATTGATCGGGTAAAAGCACTGGCACCTAAACATCCAGAATGGAAAACCAGGCAGCCTTTCAAAGCACTATTGGAGGGAGATATGAAAACTGTAATGGCAGGTGGAGAGCATGCTTTACTTGAGATTGTAATGGCGACTCATGCAGGCATCTCTGTAGGCGAGTTTGATCAAGTTGTAAAAGACTGGATCAATACAGCTAAACATCCTAAAACAGGATTACTGTACAAAGACATGGTCTATCGACCGATGGTCGAGCTTTTAGAATACCTCCGCGAAAATGGATATAAAACGTTTATCGTTTCAGGAGGAGGTATTGATTTTATGCGACCTTGGACATCAGAGGTGTATGGTATTCCAAAAGATCAGGTGGTGGGTAGTTCTGGCAAAGTGAAATACGAGGTAGTGGATGGAAAAGGTGAACTCATCAAGCTCCCTGAACTTAATTTCATTGACGATAAAGAAGGAAAGCCAGTAGCCATACAACAACATATTGGAAAACGTCCCGTGTTTACGGCTGGCAATTCAGATGGAGACTATGCAATGTTGCAATATACGAGTACAGGTAATGGTCCTCGATTTGGAATGATCATCCACCATACAGATTCCATTCGTGAAGTAGCCTACGATCGCCAGTCTGCCATTGGTCAGTTGAACAAAGGTTTAGATGATGCCGGAAAATATAACTGGGTTGTTGTGGATATGATGAATGATTGGAAAGAAGTGTTTAGGAAAAAAGATTAAATGTTGCGTAACTAAAATGCCTGTAACTTTTCGAACATGAGCCTTAAATCACTTTTCATAATCTTCATTCTACTGAACGGACTCTTTTCCTGTCAACAAAATAACTCCCACCAACGCGTAGAAGCAAACTCATCTACTGACAAACCACAAGGCATGATCTGGATTGCGGGGGGTGAGTTTATGATGGGTTGTTCGGGGGAAAATTGTGCTGAGGTAGAAATGATACCTCACAAAGTAAAGGTTGATGCCTTTTGGATAGATGAAACGGAAGTAACCAACAAGCAATTCAGAAAGTTTGTAGAAGAAACCAAATACGTAACGGTGGCTGAGCGACCCATTGATTGGGAGGAAATAAAAAAACAGGCTCCTCCTGGTACCCCTAAACCGCCTGATGAAGTACTACAACCTGGTTCACTTGTCTTTACACCACCACCGGGTGTGGTAGCGTTGAATGATTACACGCAATGGTGGCGTTGGGTAATAGGCGCCAATTGGCAACATCCGCAAGGACCCGGCAGTAGCCTTGAAGGAAAAGACAATCACCCAGTAGTTCAAATTGCCTATGAAGATGCACTTGCCTACGCAACTTGGGCAGGTAAGAGCTTACCTACCGAAGCACAGTATGAATTTGCTGCACGCGGTGGCCTTGATGCCAAAGCATTTTCCTGGGGCGATGAGTTGAGTCCGCAGGGTAAATATCTGGCCAATTATTTTCAAGGTTCCTTTCCTAACAACAATTCAGGCGATGATGGCTTTGTTGGAACCGCTCCGGTAAAATCATTTCCACCCAATGGTTACGGACTTTTTGATATGACCGGTAATGTTTGGGAACTGTGTACAGATTGGTATGGCGTTGCACCAAAGTCAGCAAAGCAAAATAAAATAGATAATAATCCGGTTGGTCCTGCCGCTACATCTGATCCGGAAGATCCATACGCCATTAAACATGTTTCCAAAGGCGGATCTTTTCTTTGCAGCAATCAATATTGTTCTAATTACAAACCCAGTGGCAGACAGGGTACTTCCTACGATTCAGGCCTGGATCATGTCGGATTTCGATGTGTGAAGAATGGTGAATAATTTCCCTTCATACGATTCCAGGTCTCGGTGGAGATAAGGTTAAACCCTGACAATGAAAATCACCAGCTTGGTTTTTAATTTTGTTCTATAAGTCGTTGATTTTCATTCGTCAACTATCAATAGCAGTTTCTATTACATAGTTTGGGTAAAATTTATAAAGTCAGGCACTCACCCAGAATGACAATAAAGATTAGTCACCCCCTACCCTTTGACTTTATCGCGGACGAGCATGTCAAATCGTATTAGGAGCAACTCTATTCTTTAATTTTCCTCAGGGGGCAAATTCTTAACAACCAAATCATCAATCTCGCCATTTTCAGAAAGTATAATGGAGATGTTTCGCGTGCTGGGAAATTGTGCTAACACAATCAGCATAATAGAAGTAATCGGTACCGAAATAACCATTCCTAAAATACCCCACAGATAACCCCAAAGCGAAAGTGTAATCACCACCACCAGCGGACTTAAATTGAGTGACTTACCCATAATCTTTGGCTCTATATAATTACCAACCACAAGTTGGACGGCTTCAACAAAAACAAACACCCATAAAAATGGCCAGAACGATCCAAACTGTAGAATAGCAAAAATGGCTGGCAATACGGTCGCAATCAATGAACCGATATACGGAATGTAATTGAACAAGAAGATAAGAAACGCCCAGAGAAAAGCGTAGTCAACACCAATAATAATAAGAACAACATAGCTCAATACTCCGGTTAACAAACTCACATAGGTTTTAAGAGTTATATACTTATTAGTAGAAGTAAGCACCTGCTGGCTGATTTCCTGAAACCGCGCCAATGAACTCTCCTTGCTAAAAAGTTTTTTTATTTTTTGCTTAAGTGAAACTTCTTCCAGAAGTAAGAAAACAAGGTAGATCAATACAATAATCAGATTACTTAAAATAGAGGTTAAGCTGGTTAGTACTCCATTAAGATAAGCTTGCAGATTAATCCCTTCCAAACTTCCCATCAGTCGTTCTTCTAAATCAGCAATGCCAATAAAGTTACTCGCATTCTGAAAAAAGATTTCAAAGGTATCTTGATAGGTCTTGTAATTCGATAAAATCTGAGTGAGGTTTTGAACAATTAAATTTATAGTTACCTGAAGAATCAAGTATATGAATACAACACTTAAGGTTCCGCTCAACCAGCGAGGTGAAGCGCGGCCTTTTACTTTTATGCTTCCAATAAAATTTTGTAACGCTCTTATAATGTACCAGATTATAAGCGCAACAGCCAAGGGCTTAAGTAAATCTTTAAAGAAGATAAGCGTAGCCGTGGCCACTACAAGAATTATACTTAGGTTAGCGGTTTTGGATAGACTTGAGTCTGACATAAATCGAAGTAATCAACTTTGTTTGAAACCGAATGTACGAAGTCGCGCTTCGCCAACAAATATTCGAAGCGTTTTAGAGAAAATCAATTCACAGATAGCAAACCGAATAAAGAAATTCATGTTTTTAGTGGTAATTGGATTTCGATGTTTAAGATTTCAAATTAATCTCCATCACGCCAGTAAGGCATAACACTGCCTGGCAATCTCTAATTCTTCATTGGTAGGGATAACTAATATTTTAACAGCCGATTGCTCTTGATTGATTTCGCGTATGACTTTGCTTCGGGTATTGTTTTTCTTTTCATCTAAATGAATACCGAAAGTATCCAGGCCTTGCGTAGAAAGTTTTCTCGTGAGCGCATCGTTTTCGCCAACTCCAGCTGTAAACACCAACGCATCAACACCATTAAGCACCGCCATAAAAGATCCAATATATTTCTTAATATGATACGCGTACATTTCGTAGGCAAGGATTGCTTGTTTATTACCGTTGTTGTAATCAGCCTGAACGTCACGCATGTCGCTATTTCCGGTAAGGCCCAGCATACCACTCTTTTTATTTAAAATAGTATTCACTTCATTGAGCGAATAACCTAAGTGGTTCACTAAGTAAAAAATAACCGATTGATCAATGTCACCCGTTCGGGTTCCCATAATCAATCCATTCATTGGCCCGAAGCCCATACTCGTGTCTATACATTTTCCATTCTTTACGGCTGTCATGCTGCAGCCATTACCAAGGTGAATCGTGATAATACGAGCGTCTTTCTTTTTCAAATACTCGGAAGCATGTTCCGATACATACTTATGGCTGGTTCCATGAAATCCATAATTACGGATTTTATTTTCCAAATAAAATTTGTTTGGTATTGCAATGCGGTAGGCTACCGGGGGCATGGTTTGTTGAAAAGCCGTATCGAACACCGCAACCTGTTTGGCGTGTGCAAATATTTTTTCTGCTACTTCAATTCCTAAATAGTTGGGTGGATTATGCAGCGGTGCCAATGAAAAGAGTGCTTTTATTTTTGCTTTCACTTCTTCCGTAATAATCATGGTACTTGAAAATTCTTCTCCCCCATGCACAACCCGGTGACCTACGATTTCAATTTCATTCGGATCTTTGATTACTCCTATTGAATCATCCGTAAGCAATAGAGCCGTTTCTTTCAGTCCCACTTCGTGATTGGCGATCGGCAACGCTTTCTTTATTATTTTTTCAACTCCCCCTAAATACGTTTTATGTTCGATGGTAGAACCTTCCAAACCAATCCTGTCGATTAAGCCACTGCATACCACGTTTGCATCCGGCATTTGTATTAGTTGATACTTGAGCGAACTACTTCCGGAGTTAATTACAAATACATTCATGTGTTAATAATTGTTTTTTAGTGGACACATGGAATCCCTAAACCTATTGATATGCCTTTGGGTGCTCGTAGTGCATGGAGATTTCATTTTTAAAATTTATTGTTGCGCCTGTATAGCGGTAATCACCACCGTATTAAAAATATCATCAACCGTACAACCACGACTTAGATCGTTGACTGGTTTGTTCAACCCTTGTAACATGGGGCCAATGGCCAACGCACCTGTTTCGCGTTGAACTGCTTTGTAGGTATTATTTCCAGTATTGAGATCAGGAAAAATTAACACACTGGCCTGACCAGCCACTTTGGAGTTTGGCATTTTTTTCTTTCCAACTTCCGGATCTACCGCGGCATCATATTGTATGGGACCCTCTACTTTCAAATCAGGTCTTCGCTGTTTCACCAACTCGGTAGCCTTACGCACCTTATCTACATCTTCGCCTTCACCCGAGGAGCCCGATGAATAAGAGAGCATCGCTACTTTGGGTTCAATGCCAAACATCTTGCTTGTATCAGCAGAAGAGATAGCAATATCTGCTAATTGCTCGGACGTAGGATTAGGATTTACCGCACAATCACCAAACACCGAAACACGCTTGGGCAAACACATGAAGAAAACAGAAGACACCGTAGAAACACCCGGCTTTGTTTTTACAAATTGTAAAGCCGGGCGAATAGTATGTTGGGTGGTGTGAGCTGCCCCCGAAACCATACCATCGGCTTCTCCTTTATACACCATCATCGTACCGAAATAAGAAACATCCAACATAAGATCGCGCGCCATCTCTATAGAAATATTCTTACTCTTCCGTAACTCATAAAGTGTGTTTACATAATCCGGATAGCGATCTGAAGTTGCTGGATTGATAATCTTAACCTTATTTAAATCGAGTGTAAGATTCAATCGCTTCAATGCCACGTGGATCGTTTCCGGATTACCCAGGATGGTTAGATCAACAATGTTTTGTTTTAGTAGTGCATCAGCTGCCTGCAAAATGCGATCATCATCGCCTTCGGGCAATACGATATGCTTCTTTTGTTCTTTCGCTCGCTTAACAATTTGATATTGAAACATGCGAGGCGTAATGTTCGGGGTTCTGAAAGAAATTATTTTCCGTTCAAGCGCTTTTACATCCAGGTATTTATCAAACAAACCAATGGCGAGGGCAATTTTCTCTTTGTTATCAGGCGAAATTCTGGATTGTGTGTTTGCTACATGCGTAACTGTTTTAAATGTGCCGGTCTCTACAAGAATAATAGGTACTACTGTATCTAACCCCTCAATCAATTTCAGGATGGTGGGTTCTGGTTCAAGGCCTCCGGTCAAAATAATGCCAGCTATCCTTTCGAAGTTCTTGGAGATGTTCGCCACCAATGCACCAATAATTATGTCGCCTCGGTCTCCCGGAGTAACGATCAGTGTATTTTTTTGTAGTCGCGTAAGACAATTACGAAGTTGCATGGCACCCACAATCGATGTATCCACCTGATTGCCCAACAGGTTTTCGCCAACCAGAATTCTTCCGCCCACCGATTCAAAGATCTCTTTCATGGTAGGGTTTCCCAGATCTTTATTACGAGGGATTGACGTGACGATAATATCCTTGGGCAAGGCTTTGGTAAGTTGATGACGAATGGCTTCATCATCTTCAATATCAATCTTATTCGCGATAACGGTAAGTACCTGCACACCTTCGTCTGTAAAACTTTTAGTGGTAGAGAGTGCTGTGTCCACAATTTCCTGAACTGACTTGTCTTCTCCTTTTACAATAATGGCGGTGGGAATTCCGAGATTCTTGGCTATCGAAATATTTCCGTTAAATTCCACATTGGTACCACCGCCCATAAAGTCGGTGCCCTCAATCACCACAAAGTCATACCGTTCCTGAAGATTTTTGAATCGATCAATAATCGTATCAATGATATACGATTCATTGCCGGCATTAATGTGTTTTATTACCTCGCTTCGGGTAAAAACGAACATCTCCTCATAAGCGGTGTTCAGTTTAAAATAAGCGGCAATGGTTTCCAGGTGACCATCTTTCTCTGATCCTTCGCTACTGATGATGGGCTTGAAGTAGGCTACCTTTTCTGTTTTGGAAACTAATAGATTCATCAGACCCAGGGCAATTATCGATTTGCCAGAATAGGGTTCGGTGGTGGTTAGGTATATGGCATTAGTCATATCAAAATAAGTATTTGACTTCGGTCGAATTTATAATTTCAATTGGCAAGATGCGATCAATATTATAATTGTTTACTGATAATTATCATTTGATAACATGATCCTGGCTTGCTGATCAAACATAAGAAATTCTATAAAGCATAAAAAAAGGCCGAAGCCGGCCTTTATAAAATTAATTTTCTAAACGATTAGTTTTTAATAAGCTGAGAGGGTGAAGGAGCCTTCTTATTTGCCCTTGGTTTATCTGCCAATGACTTATAGAAAAATAAACGAACCACTTCGCCATCGGTGGAAGTAAAAGCTTCGCTCATCCCGTTATTTATGCCTCTTAATTCATCTTTTACCTGCCCGGATTCATTTGTATAAAAGGCAGTTGCTTTTTTATCAAACTCGCCAAAGCTACCATCAATTTTTTGAATTTGAAGTTTGCCTGCCATCTTCCCATCCTTCACCTCTATTTTTCCCATGAAACACTCGGAATAAGCATCACTTCCTTTTATTGAAATGACAACATCCTGTGTACCATCTGCCACTGGGTTTGTGCCTCGTTCTTTAAAGAGGGTGTACCATTCCTTATAACAATTAGAAGTAGATGGTTTGGTGGGTGTACCCTGAGCGAACAACCCTACAGACATTATACTGATTAAGATAGTCAAAATAAATTTCATAGCTTTTAATATTAAAGTACTCGAAATAAGCCATTTTTTAAATCCCATCAAAACGCAACAATCATTAATTTGGATATCTGACTCAACAACAGAAATAACACAGATTTAAATCGTGTTAATTATATAACTATTTCACAGTTCACTACTTGGTTTTCCCCTATCTTGCGGGCTTAAAATTCATCCTATGAAACTTCATCTAATGACCGTTAGCCTTCAAAAAAGTGGACTTATTCTACTGTTGGGCCTCGCGGTTTCGGCCTGTGGAAAGAAAACGGAAACAGCCGTTTTGCCCCCGGTTAAAGTAAATGTAGTGAAGGCTATACAGAACGATGTTCCACTTTATGAGGATTTTGTAGCCCAGGTATATGGCCAATCTGATGTGGACATTCGGGCACGTGTGGAAGGATGGGTAACAGCTATGAATTTTAAAGAAGGATCGCGGGTTAAAAAAGGTGATCTGCTCTATGTTATAGATGATTCTCAATATCAAACCCGCGTTGATGGGGAAGCCAGCAATTTGGCTCGAGCAAAAACCGAGTTGGTCCGTGCCGACAATGAACTCAGCCGCGTAAAACCCCTTACCGAACTCAATGCTTTGAGTAAGAAAGATCTTGATAATGCTATCGCCTCTTTTGAAGCCGCACAGTCACAGGTAAAGGCATCTGAAGCTTCTCTCAAAAATGCGCGTATTGAATTAGGCTACGCACACGTGTACGCACCCTTCGAGGGAGTTATTGGTACATCGAATGTGAGGGTTGGTGATTACGTAAGTAGGGCTGGCACCTCTTCTGTGCTGGCAACCATTTCCAGTGTTGGCTCCGTACGGGTTCGTTTTCAGATCAGTGAACGCGAGTACTTGCGCATTGCTCAAATGTCGAAGGAAGAGCTAGACGCTGCGAAGAAAAATGTCCAATTGATTCTGGCTGATGATTCTATCTATCCCCAAAAAGGGGAGGTTAATTTTGCTGATCGAGAAATTGATCCTAAGACTGGTACCTTAACCATTGAAGCCCTCTTCTCCAATCCCACCGGTTTATTGCGTCCAGGTTTGTTTGTTAAAGCACGCGTATTGCTAAGTACATTACCGAACGCGGTAATGATTCCACAGCGGGCGGTTTTTCAATTACAAAGTCTTTCGCAGGTATTTACGGTGTCTGACTCCAGTACATTAAAGGTTACTATGGTAGAAGCCGGACAAAAAATTGGTGACGCCTGGATTATTACAAAAGGATTAAAGGCGGGTGATCGGGTAGCGGTGATTGGAACAGCCAGCCTTACACCCAATTCTAAAATTGAAGTGGTTGAACAGAAATGGCCAGATACGCAGAAACAATAATTCATTCTACTATTTAATAATCTACTACTGCTATGAGTGAATTTTTTATCCGAAGGCCAATTGTTGCGATGGTAATTTCCATCCTCATGGTTCTCATGGGATTGATCACGTTAAGAAGTATACCGATTTCCAAGTATCCTGAAATTACACCGCCTATGGTGCAGGTTACTACCTCATTCAACGGAGCCAACGCGGTGAACGTAGAGCAGGCCGTAGCGACACCGATCGAACAGCAGGTGAACGGTGTGGAGGAAATGCTGTACATGAAATCCATCAACGCGGCTGATGGCTCGTTGACATTGCAAGTTTCTTTCGAAGTAGGTGTTGACCTGGACAACGCGAACATGCTTACCCAAAATCGCGTGTCGCAGTCCAGCGCTAAAATGCCGAATGAAGTAAAGGCCTTCGGGGTAACCACCAAAAAATCAATGGTGTTTCCGATGATGCTGGTTTCACTGTCATCGCCCAAGGCCACGTACGATGGGTTGTTCCTGAACAACTACGCCAACATTAATATTGTTGATCAGTTAAAACGTTTGAAAGGTGTGGGTGATGTGATTCTCTTTGGAGGAGCCGATTACGCCATGCGCGTGTGGCTGCATCCGGATCAGCTGACAAAATTGAATCTCACGGTAACGGATGTGATGAATGCCGTGAAGAAACAAAATGCCATTTCACCCGGAGGAAAGTTTGGAGCACCTCCTACCCCGAAAGGCGTTGAGTATACGTATAGCGTTTTATTGCAAGAGCGTTTAGTAACAGAAGAGGAATTCGGTAACATCATTGTGAAATCCGATGAGAAGGGTTCCATCATTCGTTTGAAAGATATCGGTCGCCTTGAATTAGGCATGGAAAACTATAATTCATTCAGTCGCCTGAATAGTAAAGCAGCCAGTACGATTGTTGTTTACCAGATGCCGGGCTCTAATGCGCTTGAAGTGGCTGAACTAGTACAGAAGACTATGGCTGAATTGAAAACTCGTTTTCCGGAAGACCTTAACTATGATATCGCCCTTAATACAACGCGGGCGGTTTCTGTGGGTATTGAAGAAATTATTCATACACTTTTTGAAGCAGTTTTTCTGGTGATTATTGTCGTGTTTCTCTTTTTACAGGATTGGAGAGCTACACTCATTCCATTACTAACCGTTCCTGTTTCACTGATCGGAACATTTATTATTTTCCCTTTGCTGGGATTCTCCGTAAACGTGTTGTCGCTGCTGGGCCTGGTGCTTGCCATTGGTCTCGTGGTTGATGATGCTATTGTGGTTGTTGAAGCCGTAATGCACAACATCGAACATGGTATGGACCCAAAAGCCGCTACACAAAAAGCAATGAAGGAAGTGGGTGGACCTGTTATAGCGATTGCGCTTATCCTTGCCGCGGTGTTTATACCCGTTGCGTTTGCCGGAGGTATTACGGGCAGATTGTATCAGCAGTTCGCGATCACTATTGCTATCTCGGTATTGTTCTCTGCCTTTAATGCCTTAACACTCAGCCCTGCGTTGAGTGCCATTTTACTAAAACCAAAAAAGAAATCAACCGGATGGTTGCAGCGGTTCTTCGATGCCTTCAATCGCATGTTCGATAAGTTTACGGAGGGGTATACCGGTGTTGCGCGTATTGTAGCCCGTAAATCGATACGCTCTATTTTCATCATTGGTATTGTGCTGGTGTTCACTGGAATTTTAGGCAAGTTTATTCCGGGAGGATTTTTACCCGAAGAAGATGAAGGCTATTATCTGGTGAATGTTCAACTTCCGGATGCAGCATCGTTGGAGCGCACCAATGAGGTGGCTACCAAATTAGAAAACATCATAAACAATACCCCAGGAGTTGCCTATTCAACGGTGGTGATTGGGTATAGTATGCTCACACAATCGTACTCCACCAATAATGCATTTGTTTTTATATCTCTGAAACCTTGGGATGAACGAGACAAAACAGCGGCACAGTTGATTCAGGAAACCAATCTGGCTATTAGAAATAACATTTCGGATGCCACCGTTATTGCCTTTGGTCCTCCGCCTATTGAAGGGCTTGGAACCTCTGCAGGATTCACCTTACAGCTTCTCGATCTCTCAGGCAACACACCTCAGTTTCTGGAAGAGCAGTCACGCGAATTTTTAGCCAAAGTAAATAAGCGACCAGAAATTGGCAGAGCATTTACATTATTTCGAGCGAATGTGCCGCAGAAACAAATTGTTATTGATTATGACAAGGCTGAAAAGTTGAATATCGACCAATCTGAAATTACCAGCACAATATCTACTTACCTGGGTAGCACCTATGTAAATGACTTTAACCGGTTTGGTCGCCAGTACAAAGTATTTGTGCAGGCCGAAGCCGAAGACCGGCTCGCTCCCGATGACATTGCACGTTATTATGTGCGCAGTCGGTCTGGAGAAATCATTCCGCTAAACACCTTGGCTGAGGTAAAAGATATTTCAGGCCCTTCATATACCAATCGCTTTAATATGTTTAGGGCTGCCGAAATTTCAGGAGCCCCAGCCGAAGGATACAGTTCGGCAGAAGCCTTGAATGCGTTGGAAGAAGTGGCCGCTACCTTACCAAAAGAAATGGGTATTGCGTGGAGCAATATGTCCTATCAGGAGAAAGCAGCAGAGGGATCAGGGGGTACTGTGTTCCTGATGGCTTTGGTATTTGTATTCTTAATTCTTGCTGCACAATATGAAAGCTGGAAACTTCCGTTCAGTGTTTTGTTAGGCGTGCCTGCTGCCATATTCGGTGCTTTCTTAGGTTTGTGGCTCGGTGGCTTGTGGAGCCCGAGTTATGTAAACAACGTTTTTGCACAAATCGGATTGGTGATGTTGATCGGATTAACAGCGAAGAACGCTATTCTTATTGTTGAGTTTGCCAAGATGCTGCACGAAGAGCAAGGCAAGTCACTCTTCGATGCTGCGTTGGAATCTGCCAAGCTTCGCCTCCGTCCTATCTTGATGACTTCGTTCGCTTTTATGCTGGGTGTGGTACCCTTGCTTACAGCATCGGGCGCTGGAGCGGAAGCCCGAAAGGTAATGGGTATAGCGGTATTCAGCGGAACTTTAATTGCTACCATCATTGGTGTGATTATCGTGCCTGCCTTGTTTGTGTTTATTGAGAGTATCGGAAAGAAAAAGAGCGATACGGATTCTAATGTTTCACCTTCCGAACCGGCTCATTAATATGAAGAAAATAATTATCATCGGAGTTCTTTTGGTACTGGCCGGCTGTGCCGTGGGACCAAAATATTCGCGGCCTGAAACGAAGAGTTCACCAGCCTATACGCAAGCTATTGCTAAAACAGATTCCATCACCAATATGAAATGGTGGGATGTGTATCAGGATACTGCGTTGAAAAAATTGATCGATACCGCCATTGTTAAAAACCTGGATTTAAAACAAGCCGTTGCTCGCATCGAGCAAACCAAAGCTATACTCGGTTTCAATAAAGCGAACATGGCACCCTTCCTCGACTACGGAGCAAGAGGGAGGGCTAGTGATTTTGGTGATGTGTCAAACGGAGCAGGTGTCACCTTTCCTAATAATTCCTTTTCCGCGCTTGGCAATGTTTCGTGGGAAATTGATCTGTGGGGAAAACTTCGTCATGCCAATCGGGCAGCTTATGCCGATATGATGGCGAGCGAAGAAAACCGAAAATCAATTTACATAAGCATGGTTGCTCAACTCGCGGAGTTATATTTTCAACTACGCGGCTTGGATGAACGGCTAGAGATTACCCGCAAAACCAATAAATCGCGCTTAGAATATTTAAGCATCATTACCTTACGATTTGAAAAAGGGCAAGTTTCAGAATTGGATAAACTACAAGCAGAGCAATTAGCTGCTTCCTCAGAGGCCCAAATGTATAGTCTTGAACGCGAAATCGTGGTTGTTGAAAATGCGATTAACGTTTTATTAGGTCAAACTTATGCCCCGGTTACCCGTGGATTATTAAATGACCAGCAGCAACTTCCGGTTGAAATTCCGAGTGGTATACCCTCTCAATTACTAGAACGTAGACCCGACATCCGTACTGCTGAACAACAGCTTATCTCACAAACCGAAAAAGTAGGAGTTGCCGTTGCCTTGCGCTTCCCTTCCCTTAGCCTTACCGGTTTTCTGGGTGTAGCAAGTCCGGAAATTTCAAGTTTGTTTGATCCGGGAGCCTTTATTGGATCTGTTACGGGTCAACTGACTGGGCCGATTTTTCACTTTGGACAAAACAAACGCAGAGTAGAAGCTGAGCAAGCTTTAGCGCGGCAAGTTGGATTTACCTATGAAAAAACTGTACTCAATGCATTTGCCGAAGTAGAGAATTCACTAGCTTCCATACGCACCTATAGCAACGAGTTCAACGCACGACAGCGCCAGGTAGCCGCTACGGAAAGATCATTGTTGCTTTCCAAAGCTCTTTACGATAATGGATACACTTCGTTCTTGCAGGTACTCGATTCAGAACGCGAACTATTTAACTCTCAATTTGAAAAATCGCTGGCACTTCAGAATCAGCTAATCTCAACGGTTCGGTTGTATAAAGCGCTTGGTGGAGGTTGGTAATAGGATTTAATCTTAAAATTAAGGCTGACTAAAAAGTCTAGCGGATGGCAAAGTTTAGGCATACTCCCTTGAGAGGTGTTCTCAATCTTGAGATTCGTAATCCTACTCTTCCGCTTTCTTCTTAGCCTCTTTGTGGGCTTTTCTGTTTTCTTTGTTCATGATCATCGTCTCTTTCAGTCCATTGAGCACTGATTTGATAATTACATTCACGAAGCCTTTATTCATATCGCGTTGAATTTTAAATTTTACCTCCCGCGGCACGGTTTCTCCTTCCATCGGGTTACTATCCAGTAGTGCGGTGTTGGCGGCAAAAGTAATTACCGAACTTTTCCACTTCGCCAGATTTTGCAGTTCAAGATCTACTTCGAGATTATGATATAAAAAACGCATTGTTCCAGCCGCGCTTTTATCTCCGGCTACCCCTGAAAAAGTAATTTCATCGGCTACTCCCTTGTTGATCTTAGCTGGAGTGTATGCTTGTATGAGCAGATTCAGATCAGGTAAATTGAATGCGTCAATTTTTCCTTCAAAATTGAATTGTGACTTTGAATAGTTGAAACCTACATGTGCCTTAAATCGAACTTTGCCATTGATATAGGCATCAGCCTCTATATCTAATATTTCTTTTGATGCCAGATTGGTAATGTTCTTCACTTCCACTTTGCCTTTGTTTATTTTCACAACGGCTACGGTGCTGTCTGGCTTGCGCTCGCTGTTTTCAAGTTCTACGCTGCCAATTTTTACTTTTTTTATGAGGAAGGGCATCTTTATCGCACTGATCGTTTGACCGAGATAGGCCGGGAAACGAGTTGAATCCATCGGTTTTGTTTTGTCCTTAAAGATGGCCGCTTTCACATCATTCAATGCAATTTCATCAACGAATAATTTCTGGGCATAGAGCATAGAATCAAAATTCACTTTTTTAAATTCAAGCAGACCTATACTCCCGGAGAACTCGGTATGCTGAAACTTATAGTTACTTTGAATGACAGCATGGGTAACATTCGGCTTGAAACTAACCTCCTTCAGTGTAATGGATTCGTCACGGTACGAAAGATCAAAGGAATTCATGGTTACCTGAAAAATACTGTCTCGGGTTTGAATGTTTAGATTTTTAAGTTTAGTACTAAAATTATCAAAACGATAGACGGCTGTATCAATAGCTAATTGAGCGCTTGCCGCTTCAAACATGATCTCGAAATCATCAAAGCTGAGACGTTTCACTCCGTCTTTTTCGAGATCACCATTTAAATTTTCAATCGATAATGTTGCATCCTGCACAGAAGCGAGATACTCGCCTAACTGCTGCTCAATTTGCAAATCATTCACTAAAATGGATAAACCTTTGATTCTGAACTCCCGCTCCTTATTAGAATTTATACTATGAAAAGATGCATCCTCCAGGTGAAATTTTCTCAAAGTAAATGATTCAATGGGGCGTTTTTTCTCTTCGTTTTCTATGGGTTCTACGGCAGTGGTATCTTTAAAAGGGAGCATTAAATGCCGGGTTCCATTTAGCAGAAATTCAATTTCGGGTTTGGCGATATACACGTTATTAAGAATCAATCGATTCTCCCTAAGCAAGGTTCGAATATCAACCTCTTCCAGCAGAAGAGTTTCAGTTTTCAGACTGAGTGAACTATTGATGTACGGATATTCTTTTAAAGGTTTTTCTCGTGGCAGAAAGGTGGCATTGAATACCCGGATGCTACCGTTAAATGGATTTACCTGAAGGTTTTCGAATTTTAGCTCATAGACATCAGAGATTACACTTTCATTAAAACTGCTATACAAGGCCTTAGACAGAATGTTATTGAAGTTTCTATAAATATATATGGTTGCTAAGATTAGTACAGCCAAGACTGCAATAACGATGGTGCGCCAAACAGGCCATTTCTTTTTTGCAGCATTGTGTGCAGCATCCATAAAATCTTTTTACCCTGGTCAAGGTAATCATTTGGTTCATCTCCTTTTACTTTTGACAGGGAAATAGAAAACTAATTCACCCAACCAGGCAACCCGTCTCTTCTTGTGCGCGGGTGCCTCACACCGGATTCACCAAATTCAAATATTAATGGAATTGTTATTAAAAAGGCACGCCAAAATCAATTAATTTCGACCATTAAATTAAAGCCTTCCGGAAGGGCGATAGACATGAAAATTTTTAAAGGATTATTTATTTGTATACTCATACTTGCGGTGGTGCTGCCTGCTACAGCACAAGATGCACGAGACACAACACTTCGCAAAAACACAATCAAAGTAGACATAACCTCGTATTGGCTCTACCGAAACTCCTTAGTCTTCTCTTACGAGCGAGTGGTGAACCCCCATCAAACCTGGAGTGTTTCCGCAGGCCTTCAGGCCCTACCCATTGGGCCTAAGTTGGATTCCATCCGATCCGTACGGGAAATTCAGAGCAGTGGATACAAGCTAGCGGGTGAGTATCGATTTTACTTGAAAAAAGAGAATCGATATGGAGCTCCGCATGGAATTTATATCGGACCTTATCTTTCCATTCTAAATTTTACCAACAAACGGTCTCTCGAAGTAACGCATAATGGCGCACCCGAATACGTTGATCTTAAAACCAGCATAAACATTATTAATCCGGGTGTTCAGGTGGGGTATCAGTTTGTACTCAATAATCGTTGGACGATCGATTTGATTTTCATCGGACCTTCGCTTTCCAATTACCGCGCGAAAATGACCTTAGATGGTAATTATACTTTTGACCCCTCTGATGTACAAAATGAAGTACTGAAGGCAATGTTTGATCGCTTTCCAGGTTTTGAAGAACTGGTTAATCTGGGTGAAGTTTCCTCCCAGGGAAAAGTCAACACCTGGGCTATGGGTTACCGGTATCAATTTTTAGTCGGCTACCATTTTGGCAGAAAGAAGAAATAAGCATGCAACTCCAGCGAATTAAAGATTACTGGCCCGCCATTGTTCTGGCTGAGATCTTTACTCTGATTTTTATCACCGGCTTTTTTCCACAACACTGGCTGCCCGTTGTAGGTCCGGTGCTTTATTCACTGCTCTACTTAACTACGGCCTTGGTATTGGAACGTAATCGCAGCATGATGATTCGTGTTGGTGCCGCGCTGTTGGTAGCTCAGGGTATTTTTAAAATTGTTGATTGGCCTGTGATTGAAGCCCTCTCAAAGGGATTGAATATCATATTCTTTGTCATTATCGTTTCGATGTTTATCTATCAAATCGCATCGGCACGTGAAGTTACCGGACGGGTTATTCTGGAGGCCATCAATGGCTACCTGTTATTAGGCTTAGTCTTTTCTTTTTTAATTAGCCTGATGCTTCAATTCGATCCGGATGCATTCAATTTTCCGAATAAGCCCACTCTTTTAGATTCGCTCTACTACGTGTTTGTCACGCTCACCACCTTGGGTTATGGCGATTTATTGCCTGTGGCACCCCATGCCAAATCCTTGTCTATGCTAATTGCCGTTAGCGGGCAACTATACATTGCCATAATCATTGCGCTACTGGTCGGAAAGTTTTCGAGCAAAAGGTGACTCTGCCTTCCCCTGTGAGTTAAACGATTCTACGCGTACCGAGAAGGTGCGCAACTTTTACTATCTTCGAAATCTTATTAAACCCACTTAACCGCTATGCGCATTTTTTTGTTGTTGATTCTGGCTATGCCGCTTTGCGCACAGTCTGTTAAAACGGATTACGATACTCAAACCGATTTTAAAAAATTCAAAACCTACGCCTGGCTCGCTCCAGGCGATAGCGTATTGAATCGCGAGCGTCTTGATAAAGTATATGGCGGCACAATAACCTATGCCGCTAATCAGGAATTAAAAAGCCGTGGACTAAAAATAGACACCTTGCAACCCGATGCCATTTTTGTTTTTTATACCAGCACAGACGAAATAATCCAGTACTCACAAAGCCCAACGTTAAGCATAGGTGTTGGGGTTGCAGGCCCTGGGTATTATGTGGGTGGATCGGCCCCTGTAGCGGGCGGTAAGATTACAGAAACCAGTATGGAAGATGGCAGCTTAAAGTATTCGATGTATGATACGCAGACTAAAAAATTAGTGTGGTCGGGGAGTGTAGAAAAAACTTTTAATAGGGCTGATGATATCCCAAAAATGTTGAGCGATTACACTACTCGGATTTTTAAGAAATCACCTATTAAGAAAAAAAAATAAGCCTTGGTTATCTCTAAATCCCAAACCGTGGATATCCAAGTTTAAAAGAAAAGGAGATTACTCATGCTGCTGCCACTCAAGATATCGCTTGTTATTTTCATAGCAGGCAATTTGTTTGAAATGGGATTGCTCATGAATCCCCGGGCCGCTATTAATGGATTACGCAATTATCGGTTTGTTTTTTACGCAGTACTTTGGGCCTTTATTGCCGGGCCATCCATAGCATTTGGAATTACATACCTTATCCCTCTTGACCCTCCCTATGTAATGGGTTTAATTTTAATGGGGCTCTCCCCCTGCGCACCCTTCTTGCCCATGTTGGTAAAAAAAGCACATGGAGATTTGGGATATACTGCTGCCTTTATGTTAATCGCTTCCATCGGCACCGTATTTTTTATGCCTTTTGCTGTCCCTTTATTAGTTAAAGGACTAACCGTAAGTTCGTGGACTATAGCCAAGCCACTATTAATTACTTTATTGATTCCATTAATCAGTGGAATGGCGATACTCAGACATTCTCAACTTTTAGCTCAAAAAATTATTCCTACGGTAAAGAAAGTAATTCTTGTATTTACCATAAGCACGCTGGTGTTCTCCGTTCTTGTTTATGGCAAAGGACTATTTCAGATTGATGCTATAAATGTTTTGGCAGCATTGATTATCTTATTCGGTACAATAACTTTCCTATCTTATTTGCTAGCGTCTGGCTTAGAATCCAATCAGAAAATTGTGCTTAGTATGGGTGTTACCACGCGTAACCTAGGTGCTTCTGTAGCTCCTCTCCTTTCACTACCCGTAGTAGATGAAAAAACAATTGTCATAATTGTATTGGGTGCTCCTGTTATGATTGGAGCCGCGTTACTTCACGCCAGGTTTATGCATCGTTCAAAAAACTAGACGCTTCCAGTTTCATACATTTAACTATCAACAATAATAGAACAAAAAAAAGGCCTGAATCATTTTAATAGATTCAGGCACCTTATACAAAAGGTTTTATTAAGCTCTAGTTAAAGGCATATTTTACACTGCACTGAATCCGGTTTGCATCGCCACTATCTCCATCTTTATCTTCGCGTGTACCGCGAAGGTATTCGATTCCTACAAATGCTTTGTCGGTAAAATGCCAAAGCAAGTTCGCTGCCAGATAATTCGTCATGTTCAAACTACTACCAGCCTGCCCTGCAGTATTATCATTTATTCCATGATTATAAGTTAACAAGGACGTTACTGTTGGAATCCACGCATGTTGAACACCTAAGGTAAAACCCATATCGGTTAATGCTTCCAGATCTCCATTAGAATCGAGTGCGGCAGATATGCCACCGCGCATTCTCCCAACACCAGGCCCATAAACTCCCTGATAAATAAAGTAGTCATGCTCTAAGAAATTAAGTCTACCAGAAAGATTGACGCCAAACAGTGAAACACTTTCAGTTTCACCGGCAGTAAACCGATATTGAAGCTTGCCGGCATAGGCGGAAGCCTGAATGTGACCCCATTTCTTTGCTATCCGATATCTTGCTGTAAAATCAGGTAGCGGACTTTCAAACTTACCCGTTTGAGCCGGAGCCTGCGCATTGGTACTAGGTTCTTCAATCGCAATAGCCAGATATGCATCATCCGATAGCTTTTGTTTAAAGCGAAACATCGCATGTCTGGCAAAGACATAGGCACCTGGTTTTTCAAAATCAAGCGTAGCCGGAATCATAGACTCGTCCATAAAGTTTGACCACCATTGACCAGCCATCCATTTATCATTAATATCGACAAAGGCATGGCGCAAGCGAAATGCTCCACCCGATCCATAAAAATCACCTTCTATATAGGTGCGAATTTCACCAATGCTTGTTGCCGATTTCGTATCAATGAACAAACGTGTTTCTTTCGCGTTCAAGTGCGAGCTCACTCCTTCCGATCCATCCGTTGGGATTTTCGATACATCAAAATAATCGGGGGATGCGATTGGATTGAAATCATGGATGAAATCAAATTTCACATAGCCACCAATTTTTAAATTGGTTTTTGTTTTTGGAATGGTCCACCATCCGGGTGGTGCCTCTGCGGGTTCTTGTGTAGGCGTGGTTTGCGCCAGCACATGACCAAACGAAACAAGCACCGCCACCAAAGCGATAAAAATATTCTTCATAACGTACTGTCTCTTCTTAGTTGGAAACTTGTCCCGTTAAATCACCTTGCTCTACGGTGCGGTCATTTAAACCCTGAACCGGTCTGTTGTTAGGACCAATCTTTGAAGCAAAGGCGGCTACCTGATCGACTGTTACTTTTTTAGTTTCGCGAAGCACAAGCCACTGAACGTCTTCACTGCATGGGGGTGTAGTTAGTGAACCAATATAATGATAGGCTTGATTGTCTTTCGGTAAATGAACTTGTAAATCCAGATTTGCATCGGTAATGTGTTTGCTTTCACCTTTAGCGCCTGGAAGATTAGCAACAATTTTTGCTATGTTTTCATTAGGCACTTTTCCTTCTTCAAAAAGAATACTTACAACTGCCAGCGCTTTGTCATCACTTTGATGAACCATGTGCATTTCCAAGGGCAGGTTTTTACCATCAATGGTATGCTCACTCGGTGTGTGAAAGTGGAACTGCTTAAGGCTGTATGTTTTACCTGCAAAGGTAAAGGTACTTCCTTCATCCACCGTTACCTGAATGGTGTGGCCATTATCGAGAATGTCATCCATATGTTCGTTATGCGCAATCCGCAACGAAGTGGTTTTGTAATCAAAGCTCCAGTTTGCATTACCTTTTACGCTGGCTTTATCAATATTAATCGGTGATTGGCTTTTCCCTTCGCCACAAAGTGCATATACAGGTGTAAGGGTTGCCCAATTGGTTGGTCCATCTTCACCGGCATATCCCCAATGTACAGGGCGGGCAGAAACAGGAGCAGCCGCTATAGGTTCTTCCACCGGTTGTTCTGCCTCTTTAGGTTTTGAGTTACAGGAAACAAGAAAAACAATAGCCAGTGCTGGTATCGCAAAATGAAATAATCTAGTCTTAGTCATAGTTATTGAGTTAAGTTTATTTTTAGGAATGCAAGTATAGTTAATTTATGCTTCCTGTCCTTACTTTACACGCTGAGAATAACCCTGATTCTTCCCATTGAAGGTAGCTTTCTTGGCGGATAAATACGCAAGGGAGTTCTTGCTCATCTGATTGACATACGCTTTCAAATAATTCCCAATACCACAGTAGATGAGAGGAGAAAAATTTCGAAAGAGTTAGATCAATTGTTTAAGAAGGAAAAGAGTATCGTTTAGCCAATTCTTTAGATAATCGAATGAGTATTTTCTTCTTAATTTTAACGATGTTACTAAACATAAAACATTTAATTATTAACTTTAACAATTACCTTAACCTCATAATCTATGAAATATTTTCTCACGCTTGTCGTGCTAAGTGTCCTTGTTGTTTCCTGTTCAGAAAAACCTACTGTGGAGACCGCACCTGGCGCTGGCCCAGGTGAACTGGATCGCACCGTCCTTCCTATCAAGGCACCAAAACGTCCACTCTATAAGGAGCTGGATGTTCGAAATGCCACAGCACCTCCTCGTTTTGATGTAACTGCACCCAAAGGAGCGCCCAACGTAATTATTGTATTGATTGATGATATGGGTTTTGCAGTTCCTGAAGCGTATGGTGGACCAGTTCCTATGCCTACTTTAAGTAAGCTTGCTGCCGAAGGTCTACAGTATAACCGTTTTCATACTACCTCGCTCTGTGCGCCAACGCGCATGGCGTTGCTTACCGGATATAACCATCACTCGAATAACATGGGAACAATTACCGAAACTTCAACAACCTTTCCAGGTTATACCGGTGTACGGCCACAAACCATTACCCCAATGGCAGAGGTGTTAAGACAGAACGGATACAATACAGGGCAATTTGGAAAATCACATGAAGTACCACCTTGGGTAATTTCAAACAACGGTCCGCAAGATTTGTGGCCTGCACATGCTGGCTTTGAGAAGTTTTATGGTTTCCTTGGCGGAGAAACTAATCAATGGGCACCCTTAATTTATGATGGTGTTACCCTCATTGAAACTCCAAAAGATCCAAATTATCACTTCACCACAGACATGACCAATCAGGCCATCTCATGGGTCCAAACACAACAGGCCCTTCAACCCGATAAGCCTTTTTTTATGTATTATGCTACGGGAGCAACTCACGCTCCGCATCATGCGCCAAAAGAATGGATAGCTAAGTTCAAAGGAAAATTTGATCAGGGATGGGACAAAGTGCGTGAAGAAACGATTGCCCGTCAGAAAAAAATGGGTATTATTCCCGAAAGCACACAACTTGCACCCAAGCCAAAAGACATTAAGGATTGGGATACATTGTCAGCAGATGAGAAAAAATTATTCGCGAGACAGATGGAAGTGTATGCCGGATTTGCTGCCCAAACAGATTATGAAATTGGAAGACTAATTACCGCAGTGGAAGAATTAGGAGTAATGGACAATACCATTATTATTTATATCTCTGGCGATAATGGTGCAAGTGCAGAAGGACAAATGAATGGAATGTATAACGAGATGACATACTTCAACGGTGTGCCCGAAACAGTTCCAGAAATGTTAAAGCACTATGATGAGTGGGGATCACCAAGTACCTATCCACACTTTGCTGCTGGTTGGGCGGTTGCTATGGACGCACCCTTTACCTGGACAAAGCAAGTCGGTTCAGATTTTGGTGGCACACGTAATGGAATGGTGATTCACTGGCCAAAAGGAATTAAAACAAAGGGTGAAATACGGAGTCAGTTTGGGCATGTGATTGATATTGCGCCTACCATCTATGAAGCTACCGGAATACCATCTCCAAAAACGGTGAATGGAATCGATCAAAATCCTATTGAAGGAACGAGTCTTGTGTATTCGTTTAACGAAAGCAACGCACCAGAAAAACATACGGTGCAGTATTTTGAAATGTTTGGAAATAGAGGTGTGTATGAGAACGGTTGGTTAGCAAGAACCATCCACCGTGCGCCTTGGTTACCAACACCTCCCCAAAC
>JAGPBO010000165.1 GCA_018063305.1 Cyclobacteriaceae bacterium | reverse complement strand
AGACTCTAATTTTAATGTTGGTTATGCTTGGTCTGCCGAATTATCAAAGCGGCTTCATGCCAGGCATGTGATTTTTACAGCCTTAGCATCCAAAACTCACGAGACCATTGTTGAAACCTATCGCGCACTGGGTAACGCGCAGGAGTTCTACATAAGATACTTCCAACAAGTTCACCAGAAATTCTCGCTTATACGATCACAACGGCATTTGTTGGAAGGAAATTTTGATGAGGCTCTCTTGAAGTTTATCAGCCTGCATCCCAATCACATTACTGTGATTGAATCGGACAAATTATCACCATTCATACTAAGATCGATGATTCAATCCGGTCACAGAGTTGTTATTCTTCCTTCTGAGGAGCTTTCAAAATTGGTAGAAATACAGGAAGATCGGGCACAGCTATTTATTAGAATCATGAGTCAGGTTGCCGTCTATAACATTCCCGATTCCTTTTTTTCTGCTCTAAGTCAAGATCACGGAATCTTTAATGCAATCAAAAAATTCTTCAATAGGTCGTTATAAATTTGATAGCATGCTAATAGCCACTTTTAATCCGCTATCGCAAACGGAAGTTCGTATTCTTTAATAACAGGCTTGGAGCTGCGTGTCTTTACTTCAACCTTAGCCTTTAGGGGTGAACCGGTAAGCAGAAATACTTTCACATACTGATCTTCATGCACCGTCCAGGAATGATCGGCCAATAAATATTCTGTTACATTGGCTTTACCCGCTTGATAATTCCAACGCTCGACAGCCAACGGCTCAAAGTTGACGATGTTACCCATGTACCAAACTTGAATGCCCGGTTTCGATTGGTTCCCTAATTCGGTACATCCCACCACAGTGATATTCAAAGATGATCCATCTTCAAGATCTTTTACGCTCCACTCTTCAATAACGGTTTTAATATTTGACATAATTATTAAATAAGATTGTGTTTAAATTGATAGTAAAGATATCATTAAAAACAGACTGCGCCTACCATTCCTATTCGAATCTGAAGGCAAATGCATTACACAGATATCTTATTACGATAAGGTGCCTATCGCATGATCACGCTGCAAAAAGGCAAATAAAATTAAAATCATAACTAAGTTTTTCAACATTACTGTTATCCAAATTCTCAATTATTTTTTAGTCTTCACCAATAAGAAAATACTCAAATTATAACCCTCGAGTTTAAAAAAATAATTCGATATTTGTGGCGCTTTCTGAGTTGTGTAGCTAACAAACATCTTAGAATTCAGAATCTTTCAACTAACTTTTTAACCAAGAGATGTCCAATATTGCAATGGGTATTTTTACAAACAAAAACTAGTATGCAAATCACCAAAAACAAAGTAGCCGCCATTCATTACACACTCACCGATAACCAAGGCAACGTGCTCGATTCGAGCGATGGCCGCGATCCGTTACATTACATTCACGGCATAGGTAATCTTATCCCCGGCATGGAAGAAGGCCTGGAGGGCAAAGCCCAAGGCGATAAGTTTAGCCTGAAGATAAGCCCCGAAAAAGGTTATGGCGTAAAGAGCGATGATATGGTGCAGCAAGTGCCCCGTTCATCATTTGGCGATCAGGAAGTTAAAGTGGGCACACAGTTTCAAACCAACCAAGGCCAGGTAGTTACCGTAACAAAAGTAGGACTTGATTCCGTTACTGTAGATGCTAACCATCCCTTAGCGGGAGTTGAATTAAATTTTGCTGTTGAAGTACTGGAAATCCGTGCAGCCACGGAAGAAGAAATCTCGCATGGCCATGTGCATGGTCCGGGTGGCCATCACCATTAATTTTCAAAGAAGATTATCTCATCACTACTATTTTTCCTTGCGTAGCTGCTTTTATTGTACCGGCTTTTATTCGAAGTCGGTACACATAAACCCCGCGCGGAAGATAAGCGCCAGTAGCTTCGTACCCATCCCACACAACTGTGTTAACTCCGATGTTGAAGTGTTGAACATCATCAATCGTAAAGGTTCGTATGGGCTGCCCTTGTAAATTGAAAATCTCAAGCAGGAATTCATCGGGCAATTCGTTGCCGGTTAACAGGAAGCTAAAATAAAAATTACCGGATGACGGATTCGGATAAACACTGGTTAAGGCCAGACCAGGTTCTGAAAGAACGGTAAACGAAATCAAATAAGGTTCAACACCACTCTCATTTCCATTGACATCGGCCACCTGTGCTGATAATTCGTAATCACCATTCATAAATTGAGGCGTATACTCAATTCTGAAATCTGAATTGGCTGTTGCCGGAAACCACGTTACATCATTACTACTTAATGGGATTCTCGTAAACGAACACGTACTGGTGCTGCAAGGATACTTGAGCAATAAAGTAATCCCGGCTGTATCTTTTTTTAATCGAAATTTATTTTCATCCAGCATGGTCAGTAAAATTTTTGGAGCCGAAGAAATATAATCTCCATTCTTCAACGTGCGCCCATCAAATTTTACATCGAGTACAGGTGGTTTTTTATCGGCCTCCACAATCAAATAATTCTGCAGACTGATAAAATTATTATCGTAATAGGGTTCAGGGGCCACGCGCTTATTTACAAAAACATTTACATCGTTGGTTTGTACTTTGCCAAGCGTTGGGGACGTTACGGAAAACAAGGTGGTATCGCCAACAGCAGGAGCTTTGATTAAAAATTCATGCAGATCCCGATTCTGACTTTCCTTCGTGAGAATCTCCAGATCTACGTTTAGCGAATCAACCACAAAGTTTTTTGAACTAATGTTGACGAACCCAAAGTTGGAACGCCACTCCTCCCCTTCCTGCACAACAAGCGGTCCCTCGGGTCCTTTCCAAACAAGAATACCCTCCGCCATGGGCTCATAGAGTACTGCCCAACGTTTCCATTGCACGGGGGTGAGGTTAACTTCATCGCGCGTTTCAAAAACAATTTTCAAGTAAGGATACTCAGAAGGCGAAATCGAAGAAAGATCAAAATCGTTAGCCACAGCATTTGCCAGCAAGGTCTCATTTCCATTTATAGAAATTCCATAAATAGAAAAAGAAAACTCATCATCCGGTTCTGGACTATCGACATTCGATTTAAAAAGTTTCCACTCCGAAGCCGGTCCGATGGTTACTGATTTCATCAAGCCTTCCGTCTTCCTTCCGGTGATCGTGCCATTAACAGTAATGAGTTGTTCACTGGCGGGTACAAGCAACGATCGATACACCTGAGCCGTGCCTGCCGTTGCACCCTTTCTTCCAAAAATGACAATGGGTTCGCCTGCCTGCAAATCATTGAGTACGGAAAGGCTTACCCCTAATTCACCCAACTTGCTTTTAACATTAGCCGACCAGGCTGTATACCCCGGGTTGCCTATCGAAAACATAACCACTGAATCGCTTACACTCATTGCATTTACAAACGCAGTGAGGTCATCCATCAAACCGGTTTCTAATTCAGCAAGTGTAAAACTATTTATTAGCTGCGGCTCACGACCACATGTTCTCGGATCTTGAAAATTAAAAGGCAACGCAGCATACGGGATGGCCGTTTGTTTATTGAAGGCAATTAAGTTTAGTGTATTGTTTCTGCAAGGTTGTCCTTGGGTTGATAAATTATACTCCGCACCATTGATTTTAATTGACGCATCAGTGGGTGGCGATGGGTTATCTCTTCCAAAAGTCTTAACCGAAACAGAAGTGACAGTCTCCTCAAACGTAAAAGGGGTGCCCGAACCGGGTGGAATTAATTGGCTAAAGAAATTTTCTTTTACTTGATCGTTCTCTATTTGTGCCCACCCTTCCGGACTGCCTATGATGTATGCGAAGGAAGAAGAAGTCCACTCCCCACTTTCACCAGCCACAGGCGATTTAAAGCGCGTTCGCCAGTAGTAAACAGTAGAATCGGCACTAAGTAAATTGATTTGTGTATTGGCTAATACTTTTCCTGAAACTGTTCGATTAATTAAATAAGGACTGTTGAACAGTTGAGTCGTGTCCACTTCTATAATAAAATCTCGGGAAGCCGCTATCAAATCAGTCGATTGCCAAACTAATTTCACCCCGGGTTGATTGACGATTGCATAACCGTGTGGATAAAGATTCAAAGTCGCGTTAGACGGAATGAATACATTGATCGAAGCTTCGTTGTTTGTTTCGTTCAATTCCTCCAAATCATTTTCAGGATCGATCGTTACGGTAAATTGATTGTTTCCCCCACCGCCACCCGATTCTTTATATAAAGTAAATGAAAGCGTATCCGTATAGACCACGCGTGCAAAAAGTGAATCATAGGCGCGCACTGTGCCATCACTTAACCCACGATCCAATTTTACATTTAGTGGCTTATTAACAGCCAAGCCTAAATTCTTAACAATAATTTTTATGGCAAAAGAGTCGCTCGCAGCGGTAACCGGCTTATCATTAAAGGAGGCTAACGAGAGAGACGTACTGGTCACTTCGTAATCGGGCTTGCCTTGATTAAATAATTTAACAGCGGGGTCGCCCAGTAAAACCATTTGATGCACCTGTGTAATGTTAGCCATGGTTGCCGGAGCCGAGAGCATATATTGCCGGGCTACTTCTTTCTGCACATCGCCAACTCCTTTCTTGACAAATACCGAATCGGCAAACCCGATCTGATAAAATAAATCAGAATAATATCTTAACGAGTAGACGAAACCGAAAGAACTATGTGCAATAAAATTTCGTGCGCCTTTATTTGGCGTCAACATCCAATCTTCACCGAAAGAAGTATAGCCCGCAAAAAAATTACCTGCATTACACCCATTGATCAAAAAGGCTGGATACTTACCCGGATTATTATATCCCATCGTTGGGTCGCTCACATACCCGATATCAATATCGATGGTGCTGGGTGAAGAATGGCCGAAGAATGTAATCAGGTTTATTCCTGCATTTACTTCATCCGAAATATTTATTAACTCAACAGGATTGGGATCTCGCTTAGCAATCGTGCTTACCTCGCCACCCCAGTAAGGATCTTCTGCTATTTTTTTAAACCCATCTAAGTACTCACGAAAAGTAACAAGTTCATTGGGTTGAATGCCGCCACTCAGATGCAAGCCTTTTTTCTGCCAGGAAGGAACAGCCTCAGCCATCTCTATCTCTTTAATTTTATTTAAGTATCCGGCTACCTGCAACGATGTACTTGCTGAAAGTCTTCCTGTAGGTACTGCCGGTTCGTAGGTTGTACCACCAAGTCCAACGGTATAATTCATATCGGCACCAGGCGAACCAGCCGGAGGCACGAGATCTTTTAATACAGAAGGCGCAGGATTTATTAATCTATGATATGCGGAACTCACATCGCGCCCCTTGCCAATCAGGAAAAGATATTTTGGTGAGCCTTCTGAAACGAGGTATTTCATAAATTCATAAATAGCCCGCGGTGAAGTCTCGCCATAGTTAAACTGATTATACAATTGATCGATAGTTACTACCAGGGTATCGTAAGAACCTCCGGCCGCTGAAGCACGAAAACCTGCGTATGCCTTTACGGGATTGTTATATCCGGAAGCCGGCTGCATTAAACTTTTATGTGAAATAATTACAAAGCCCGCCTGCGCGGGATTATAAAACCGAAAGGACAAAGGTTTGATCGATGGTGTGAGAAAGGAATCGAAAACGTAAAGTGATCGTACTGTTTGGGTATTGGGTACTATGGCTTTTAGTGTTGATCCGGTTTGGGTTGATCCAATGGCTACTAAACTGGTTGGATCGGTTACATCCCAAATACGAATGTTTACCGCTGCATTTTCTAATTCGAGATAGGATTTGTTGGTTGGATTTGAAACGAGATTAATTGTTTTTGATGAAACACCAGTGGCATCAAAATTTTGGGGGAATACTACTTTAGCATAAGACACACTGAATTGAAACCGATTATTGGCTGCAGATGGTGACGCCAAACGAATAGCCAATTTGCCATCTAACCCGATGTCATTCCAATCAAGTGTGTAGGTGAGTTTTTCGGTAGAGAATCCACTAAAGTTATGCATATCTAAAACTCTAAGTGAACCCGCATTGGCGCCAACGGAAATTATAGCGGTATGTGGAAATGCGTCTCGTCCTACTAATAATATTTCAAGTTGAGGAAAACCCGCAGGGGTTACTGTCTGTGTAATTAAATCTAAGGTGTAGTCAATACTCTGATTCTGCCGGATGGCTGTTCCCGTCCAACCCTCGCCTTCATCAAAATAGGTAGATTGAATAACATCGCTTTCCTTGTTGCCACCCGCGTATTCATTTTTTAAAACAAGCAATCGCTCTTCCTGATGAAAATCTTCCTTGGGAATGTTGGTGACATTGATTTCTGAAAAGTTAGCGATGCGTTTACCTTGCACGGCAGAAAGTTGCCACGTTAAGAAGTATGCAGTCGTGTCGCTATAGAGATTGAAATAATTATGGGGTTGCAGGGTTGCCGGCTTGTATAAGTCTTTATCCAACGTACCATCATTGCCAACACCATAAAACTCTACATAATCTCCTGGATCAAGCACGGCATCGGCTTGCCCCTGCACAAAAATGGCTTGTTCCACTCCGCGATGTAAAATTTGAATCCGTCTGGGGTCTACCGACCCGATGGGCACTCCGGCAGATTGAAGATCTGAAGTTGTTAATCGATAAACACCCTTCTTAGCAACCGGAATTCGATAATACGATTGGCCGGGTTTGATCCATTCATGGGAATACTGAGAAAATCCCAAAAAGGGCAGAAAACACAGAACTAATAACCTGAAACCAAACCCCACAGTTTTTCTAAAATAAAGGATAGATAGGATGTATACCGCCACAAAATTACTGGTAACTGCGACATAAACCCTTCGAATTCAGCCAAATTTAAACGATTCCAAAAATATTCAAACTTTTTTCATCTAGTACTTGGCCATACATAGTACCTTATCCGTATAATACCTGAGATCAGATCAACTTAATATGGATGTATGAACCTTGAAAACACACAAGTACAAATGAGAAAAGGCATATTGGAATACTGCATCCTACATATTATTTCGCGTGGTGAGGTTTACGCCTCCGACATGCTGGACGAACTGACGGCCGCCAAAATGATAGTTGTGGAAGGAACCCTTTATCCCCTGCTCACCCGATTAAAGAACGCGGGGTTGCTCGAATACAAATGGGTGGAGTCCAAATCGGGGCCACCCCGTAAGTATTATAAATTGACCGAAGAAGGAAGTATATTTCTTGATGGGTTAACTGAAACATGGCAAGACCTTGTTCACTCTACAAACATGATTCAATCAAAATCAATTAGCTAAACTCCAAACCCTATTCATAACGATCTTTCAGCTATGAAAAAGAACATCAGTATAAACATCAGCGGCATTATCTTTCACATCGAAGAAGATGGCTACGAAAATCTTCGTAAATACCTCGATTCCATTAAGCGGTATTTCGCTTCCTTCGAAGACAGCAGTGAAATTCTATCGGACATTGAAAGCCGCATTGCCGAAATATTTTTAGCCAAACTCAATGAAGGGAAACAGGTTATTACTGCCGAAGATGTAAGCAGTTTGATGGCCACCATGGGTAGTGTAAGCGACTTTAAAGCGGCCGAAGAGCAAGAGTTTGCCGGTGAATCTTTCAAAACCCAAAGCGATTCATCACAAAATCAAAAGAATACAACCACAGCGCGAAAATTACAGCGTGATCAAAAAAGAAAAATTTTGGGTGGTGTATGTGCAGGCTTAGCCCATTACTTCAACATCGACCCGGTATGGCCGCGGCTACTTTTTGCCCTGTTAATATTAGGTAGTTATGGCGGTTTGTTACTGGTCTATATTATTCTCTGGATTGTTTTACCCGTAGGCGAAGATCTGGAAGAAGAACCATCGGTAAAAAAGATGTTTCGCGATACAGAACAAAAAGTAATTGGCGGTGTGGCCAGTGGTGTGGCCGCATTTTTTGGAGCCGACATTGCTTTGACCCGAGTACTGTTTGTCGTGACAGCATTCTTTGGTGGACTTGGCCTAATCGTTTACATCATTCTTTGGATTGCCTTGCCACAAGCAAAAACTATTACTGAGCGAATGCAAATGCAGGGTGAACCGGTTACTCTTTCTAATATCGAATCAACCGTTAAAAAAGGCTTGAACGAAAAAGAGCATGGAGAAGAAAGTGTACTGGCTAAAATCGTGTTGTTCCCTTTCCGTTTGATTGCTATGATTATCGAAGGGATCACGAAAGCGCTTGGTCCTTTATTCCGGGTGTTTGTTGATGTGCTTCGCGTGGCCATTGGTATTGCTATAAGTCTAACTGGCTTAGCCATGATTCTGTCGTTGGTTTTAGCGGCCGGCATGATTTTCGGATTCATTCATTTCTCCGACTCCCCGGCCTGGTGGAACATGCACATCACAGAATTTGGGTTGCCACTGGAAGCCTTTAGAAACAGTT
>JAGPBO010000013.1:10090-29060 GCA_018063305.1 Cyclobacteriaceae bacterium | reverse complement strand
CCCGGAAAATTTTTACTGCTCTGGTAATCGCCTTGTGGTCGCTTGCCTAACTCCTTTTCGTTAAAATCACTAACGGAGGTTATTTTTGAAATCTTCTGAAACCATCCATAAACACCACCGCCAGCATATTTAAAGTCATCGTTGGTCAATCCATTTTGTTCAATAATAGAAATAGCTTCTTTGGCTTTCGCTGCCACCGTTTTTACAAACTCAAACTTTCGCTTTCTGAGTTTAGTCAATAAATTGGGAAAGAAATTATCCGTAGAGACTATTTTAGATACCTCATCTTCAATCTCTCGGTATTCTTCTTTAAAGATTTCGTCCGAAAAATTAATCAGGCTGCTGCGAACATCCCAGGCTCGCTCGTTCGCAAGATTTTCGTTAGCAAACTCAACTACCCATTTGGTTAGTTGCTCGTTGGTGCCCAGTTCATCAATCAAATTATCGATTACCTCTTCCATCACGGGCCCTTGCTCTACCTCCAACCGATAGTCGCCCACCAAACCCGCTTCGCGGGTGAATGACCGAATCACTTTTTGAAAAAAGGCATCGATAGTGCTGATGGAAAACTGTGAATATTTATGAAGTATCTCGGCTTGTGCTTCCTGCGAATACATCTGAAAAGTGGACGCATCCAGCCCAAGTTCGTTCCGCAATTCTTCCGAGAGATCATTATCCCGTGCATTGGCAAAGTCATCCAGGTATGCGAGAATGCGATCCTTCATTTCCTGTGTTGACTTATTGGTAAACGTAACGGCCAGAATATGCTTGAAATAATCGGCCCGCGATTTAAGCGCCAATTTCAAATACTCCTTAGCCAGCGTTCGGGTTTTGCCCGAGCCAGCCGAAGAGCGATAAATAGAGAATGTCTTATCCAAATCAGAAAAGGAAATACTAGCCTACGAGTTACGAATTTTGAATCATAACCCATAGTTTTTGGAGATGATCTAAATTTCATATCTTGAACAAATAACGGCATGAGAAAACTCTACTTCTTTATACCTAAAGTATTCTACTCATTCCCTATTCAGTTATTACTCAATAACTTCAGGCGCAATCATATTCTTATTCTTTGCTGGATTATCCTGTTTGCCATGATCACCGGAAGTTTCGGCAAGTATCTGGGTATCCCTTATCTCTTCCTCGATCCGGAATACCTGAATAAAGTGAACTTTATCAGCTTCGGCATTATGGGGCTATTGACGGCCGGCTTTACCATTGCCTTTCACATAACCTGTTACATTTCGGATGGGCACCGCTTTTCCTTTATTGGCTCGGTAGCCCGGCCTTTTAAAAAGTTTTCGATCAACAATAGTATAATTCCGACTGCCTTTATCCTTACCTACATCTATCAGATCATTGGTTTTCAAATTGACAATGAATATTCCTCAAACTTCGAACTAGCTCGTAACCTGGCCGGCTTTTTCGTGGGCTA
Source organism: Cyclobacteriaceae bacterium (assembly GCA_018063305.1). Lineage (GTDB taxonomy): Bacteria > Bacteroidota > Bacteroidia > Cytophagales > Cyclobacteriaceae > ELB16-189. The sequence goes on along the minus strand of JAGPBO010000013.1, from coordinate 27,625 downwards.
CATCTTCATGACTTTGTTATTTGATGTTTATTTCCGCTTTACCAATAAAGACATTTTTAAATACGTGGTTTGCCGGATTGATGAGAAAATAAAAAAAAATGTAAAAGTGACGCGTGCCAGCGCCATGAAAAAACTTGATATCGCCCGAAAAAAGCAGGTTCGTGTTGATTACTTTTTTGACGGATTCTTTCGCATCAAGCCTGTCGAATCAAACTCCTTTTATGATAAAGAAACTGTTCTTCAGGTATTTGATCAGAACCATTTCAACCTGGTCGTAATTGAGTTATTTATTTTTGCTATGGTTTTGATCCTTGGCATTTTTAAAGACTACGAGGCCTTTCAAATACCCGCGGCCAGCAGCTTCATGCTCTTTCTAACAATTTTTGTTATGATCTCCGGGGCATTTTCGTATTGGTTTGGTGGCTGGTCGGCCACAGCCGGACTAATCATTTTTCTTTTTATTAACCATTTGCAAGGGGAAGATTTCTTCTCAAAAAAATACGAAGCCTTTGGGATGGATTATGGGGTTCATCCTGCCGAGTATTCGATCGCATCCTTGCAAGAACAATTGGACAGCAGTGCGATGGAAACGGATCGGCAAGAAGTTTTGGTTCAGCTAAACAATTGGAAAAGTAAGTTCGGTCCCTCCGTAAAACCTAAAATGATTTTTCTTTGTGTTAGTGGTGGTGGCAAACGCGCCTCGCTGTGGACACTTACCGCCTTACAAACTGCCGACAGTCTTACCCATGGTAAATTGATGGAAAGTAGTGTATTAATTACCGGAGCCTCGGGGGGATTGATTGGGGCCAGTTATTATCGGGAATTAAAACTTCGCGAAAAACTGGGTGAGTCTATTAAACCCGATGCGCTCTCTTATCGTCACAAAATTTCGAGTGATAATTTAAACCCACTCATCTTTAGTCTGCTGGCCAATGATTTATTTATGGGTTTTACCAAGTTTGAATATGCCGGAAAAGCCTACGAACGCGATCGGGCGTATACGTTTGAAGCGCAACTGAATCGGATCACAGACGGATTAATGGATAAACCCATTCGTGCCTATGCCGAAGTGGAGAATCAGGGAATTGTACCCATGGTGATACTTACCCCAACCGTGGTTAATGACGGTCGTAAAGTTTATATCGCCTCGCGGCCGGTTTCGTTTATGAATCGCGAACTATTGAATCTCAAAGATTATAATCAGATTAAAGTAAGTGGCATCGACTTTCAACGATTTTTTAAAGATCAGGATTCCAGAAATCTACGGTTTCTCTCCGCCTTACGAATGAGTGCGACCTTTCCCTATATCACCCCAAATACCACACTGCCTACTTTACCACCTATAGAAATTATGGATGCGGGCATCTCCGATAATTTCGGGATATCGGATGCCGTACGATTTCTTTATGCCTTTAACGAATGGGTTTCGGAAAATACTTCGGGGGTAATCTTTATCTCCATTCGCGACTCACCGAAGTTAGGAGCCATTGCGGCCAATAAAGGCCAAACCATTGTTGACGATGTGACCCAACCCATCAGCAGCGTTTACAATAATTTTGAAAACTTTCAAGACATTACCAGTGATATGCTCGTTGGGCAGGCACACTCGTGGCTTCATGTACCTATTGATCGCATTGACTTGCAATATCAATCTGATAATTATTTGCCGTTGCTTCAAAAGATGGATAGCATCCGGCAAAATAGTGCCCGGGCATCTTTGAGTTGGCGGCTTACCACGCGCGAAAAACATGCCGTAAGCAATAGCATTAACTCGCAACGCAATACCGAAGAACTTCAGAAACTAGTTAAGTTGTTGAAATAATCTATTGTCTTCGCAGCACCTGTCCGCTTCGTACTCCGGTGTGTTTGCCCTGATCGATCACCACTTCTCCATTGACTAGCACGTAAGAGAATCCATTGGAATAGGCATGCGGTTTCGGATACGTAGCCGCATCACCCACATGTTTTTCATCAAAAACGACCAGGTCTGCGGCCATTCCTTCGCGAATCAAACCCCGATCGCGCAAGTTAAATTTTTGGGCCGGTAAAGAAGTCATCTTACGAATAGCTTCCTCTAATCGAATTGTTTTCAATTCATGTACATACCTACCCAAAACCCGGGCATTGGTTCCATACGCTCGGGGATGTGGCACACCCGCACCGTACTTTACTATACCCGCATCGGAGGCAATCATATTAAATGGGTATTGTAAGATGCGCATCAGGTCACCTTCATCCATACTAAAGTAAACCATTTGTGTGCGATTCGTGGAACCTACCATATCAAGAATCGTTTCTGCTTCATTCATCGGGCCAGGTTTACGGCTTTTTAATTTATTGATTTCAGAAATATTTTTTCCATTGTATATCGTATCGAGCGGGTAACGCGCTACTTGTGCATAGCTGTAGTTCTTCAGTTTTTTGGATTTCAGATTGGCTACCATTTCCTTTTTTATTTTCAGGCGAATTGCTGGATCATTGATTCGCATTTTCATGGAGTCGCGACCTCCGGCAAATACCCAAGTTGGTAAAGTAGTATCTAAGGTGGTGCTACTGGCTACGTACGGATATTGATCTATCGTAACTTCTAATCCCTCGGCCCGTGCATTTTCAACCAGACTGATCGTTTCTACTGAACGGCCCCAGTTTGGTTTATACGTTACCTTGAAATGAGAAATCTCCACCGGAATTTTTGCTTCGCGCCCAATGTTAATTGCTTCATTAATGGCATCGGTAACGAGATCGCCTTCATTGCGAATGTGTGAAGCATAAACGCCATGATGTTGGGCAGCAATTTTTGCCAGGCCCACCACCTCGGGTGTCTTTGAGTAAGTGCCCGGAACATAAATTAAACCGGTTGACAGGCCCACCGCGCCTTCTTGCATGGCCTTTTCAACCAGGTCTTGCATTTTCTCTTGCTCCTCCACAGTTGGGTCGCGTTGCAGATCGCCCATCACTGCCCTGCGCACGGTATTGTGCCCTATCAACGTGGCCACATTGATAGAGGTTTTTATAGAATCAAGTCTTAAAAAGTATTGCCCGATGTCAGCATTAGACCCGCCACAATTACCGGTAACCACCGAAGTTACGCCATCATAAATAAAATTATCGGCTGTCGGTGTGGTCGATTCTCCTCCTTCTATATGCGTATGTACATCAATAAAGCCTGGGGCTACAATCAAGCCCTGCGCATCGATCACCCGCTTAGCCGTAGCGGTCGATTTTCCAATCCAAACAATCTTTCCATCCTTTATACCCACATCACCATAATACCATGAGTTTCCGGTACCATCCATAACTTTTCCATTCTTGATCAGAATATCGTAGGATTGTGAAAAGGCTGTCTGGCTGATCAGTAAACCGAAGAATAACAAAAATGCGCGCATGACTTTTTTATTTGGAAGGTAGTCAATCCCGATTACAACCAAAAGGAATTTTATCTGGCCGAAATCGTACTGTTAATTTGATCCTGATAAAAAAAATAGTTGCTTTACTTTGTGACGTTGCCTAAAACCAACTATCCACAAGTTTGTCTTGATTGCAATCAGGCAAAAACTCCTTAGCGAAAAATGCTAAAAAAGGCGAAACAAAAAATCATTCTATTCTACCGGTTGCTGAGACGTGGGCTCACCGATCGGATAATAAGCCAAAGTAAGTTTACCTTGGTCCATGTGTTACGAATTACCTATCGGGTTAGTAATGCGCTCATACCGTTTGCCACGCTGGCTGCTGTGGGTTTGGTGATTTATGATTTCGGATTCAATCCATTTTTTAGCCATGATGCGAGATTGTACAGTGTTCTTTTATTGGTGTTGTTCAGTTTTAAGATTCTGTTTGTCATCCGTTTCATCTCGGAGTGGGTTGAAGTAAAAAAATTAAAAGCCCATCTCTACAATCTGTTGCTGGTTGTTCTGGTTTATTATCTACACCACGAGGCACAAAAAATAATTACCACAGACACACGTGCCACCACCGATCTATTGGTGCGAAAATTAATTTTCTATTCCGGCATTCTTTTTCTGCTTCTCACAGAAGCAAGCGGCTTGTTGAAATATCTTTATCGCAGAAGACAAAACACGGCTTTTATCTTTATTGTAAGTTTTGCTGTTATTATAATCGTTGGCGCACTTCTTCTTATGTTACCTAAAGCAACGTTTAAAGGCATCAGTGCGATTGATGCATTTTTTACCTCCGCCAGTGCCGTGTGTGTTACCGGGCTCACGGTAGTCAATACATCTACCCACTTCACCAGTGTAGGAAAAGTGATTATCCTTTTTCTGATACAAATAGGTGGGCTGGGGATTATGACGTTTACTGGTTTGTTTGCCTATCTGGCAGCCGGTTCCGTTTCGTTTCATAATCAAATGGCTTTGACGAATATGGTAAGCAGCAAACGCATGAGCAACGTTATGACCATTGTAGGCCGGATCATTTTAGTGACGCTTTTCTTCGAAGCACTCGGTGCCTTTTTAATCTTCTTTAGTATCGATGAAAATCTATTCCCCAAAAAGGAGCAACATGTTTTCTTTTCCATCTTTCATTCCATTTCCGCTTTTTGTAATGCCGGATTTTCAACCCTACCGGATGGCCTTCATGAATCGATCATTCGGTTCAATTATCCCATTCATCTCATTGTTGCTATTTTAATTATTTTAGGTGGAATGGGATTCCCTATTACATTTAATATCTTCTCGTATATCCGAACCAAAGCAACCAATATTCTTAACAAACTTCTTAAAAGGCCTTCGCAGGAATATTACACCCGTCTCATTCATGTTAATTCAAAAATTGCTCTCGCTACTACGTTTATCTTATTGGTATTTGGGTTCTGTACGTATCTCCTCTTTGAACAAAATGCGTCTCTGGCTGAGCACCCCACACTGTTTGGCAAATTGGTAACGGCATTTTTTGGCTCTGTAACACCCCGCACAGCCGGGTTTAATACTGTGGACTTAACAAAGCTGACACTCCCAACGGTTATGATCTATTTAATGCTCATGTGGATTGGCGCTTCTCCATCATCCACGGGTGGTGGCATAAAAACAACCACGGCTGCCGTTGCTTTTTTGAATCTTCGCGCTATCATTTTTGGAAAAAATAAAACAGATGTTTTCCACACTCAAATTGGAGAGCAATCCATAAACAAAGCATTTGCCGTTATTCTGCTCTCCTTGTTGGTCATTGGATTGGCCGTGTTAATGATTGCCGTGAATGACGAAGAGAAAGGTCTTTTAAAAATTGCTTTCGAGGTCTTCTCAGCCTTTGCCACCGTAGGTCTTACGCTTGGCATTACCCCTGAACTTTCTGATACGAGTAAAATTGTTTTAATACTTACCATGTTTATAGGTCGTGTGGGGGCACTTACTCTGTTAATAGCTTTTGTAACCGAAGTGCGACATCAGCCCTATCAATATCCGGTTGAAGAAATAATGTATTAACTTTATCATGCTATGAAATTCATTGTATTTGGAATTGGTAATTATGGAGCCTCATTAGCCAGCAAGCTGGTGGAATTAGGGCACGAGGTTTTTGGAATTGATAGTGACCCTGCCCGAACTGAAAAACTGAAAAACCGAATCACGTACACCGTAACGATGGACGCTACCAACCGTGAGGCCATCCAGGATCTTCCTTTAAAGGAAGTTGATGCCGTTATTATTGCTATTGGTGAAAATGAAGGCACTATCATTTTACTTGCGGCCTTGCTAAAACAAATTGGTGTCAAGCGTATTATCAGCCGGGTGACATCAACACTACAAAAAACTGTACTGGAAACTATGGGACTAACCGAATTTGTTTACCCCGAACAGAATTCAGCGGAACGCATGGCTTATCATTTAAGTTTTGATGGCATAATCGATTCGTATCGGGTGTGCGATCAATATCAGATTGCGGAAGTCAATGTGCCAGGCCGATTGGTGGGGACTAAAGTTACCGATGCTGATTTTTTAAATAACTATGAAATTCAATTGATTTCCATTAAGCGAAACTTTGAAGAGAAAAACATTCTGGGTACCATCCGAATGAAAAAGCATACGCTCGGCATTCTCGTACCTAGCACTGAATTTCGGACGGGAGATACCTTAATTCTATTTGGTGAATCCCGGAAAATAAAAGCCTTTCTGGAAAATTAGGAATGGATTCAAATTTCTTCTCGCAAAAAGTACTCTTGTTTTTCAAGACTTTAAAAATTTCTGCATCCTTGCCCAAAGGCGTTGAGGTTCTCAATCCCTATCACGATCGTAAAGCCTTTGAATTATGTAAGCAGTTTTATAATCAATATTATGCCGATTCGAATAATCGAAAAATAATCTTAGGTATAAACCCCGGCCGGTTAGGCGCTGGGCTAACCGGCATACCCTTTACCGATCCGATTAAACTAAAAGATATTTGTGGTATCAACAATGCCTTGCCACGAAAAGCAGAACTCTCCGCTGATTTCATTTACCAAATGATAAATGCCTATGGAGGCCCATTAAAATTTTATCAGAATTTCTACATCACTTCGGTATCACCCCTGGGCTTCACCAAAGACGGAAAGAATCTAAACTATTACGATGATAAAAAGTTGATCAAACAACTAAATCCATTTATTCTTTCCAGTATCACTAAGCAATTGCAGTTTGGAATAGATACAAAGACAGCCTATTGCCTTGGTGAAGGCGAGAACTATAAGTTCTTATCAAAATTAAATGCAGAACATCAGTTTTTTGAAAACCTCATCCCATTAGCTCACCCGCGCTTCATTATGCAGTATAAACGAAAAAGTCTGAATCACTATATGGATCACTATATGGAGGCCTTGCATCATTCCTGAAAAGGCCGTTTCTTAATCATCCCACCTTTAATATCGTTCCCACTATTCTCTACAACAAAAGCCTCTTCATCAATTTTGGCTATCTCGATTCTCGATTATCGCCAGCATAACAGCCAGAAGGCTAATGGCAATAAATGTTTTCAATGCAAATTTTTTCGAAATCTGCGTATAGGCAATTACAACAAAGGGAGGTTGATAAGAACTACCAGTACAGACAGGTTAATGCCTGATAAAATATTTACCAACAGCGAGATACCCATTACGCCACCGTCCAAAAAACGGTTGGGCAATAAAAAACCTTTTAGTCCAAAAGCAGCTGCCCCCACACCCAGTATGATTAGGATTGTATCCTTAATCATGCGCACTAAATTAATCCTACGAATTCGAAGTAGTTGTAGTTGCTTAAGTCTTTGCAGGGTACTCACGCCTTTAAGGTAAATAATTAAATATTGTGTTCTATGGATTTTTATCTAAGTAATTACTCATGCATCTTTAAGCACACGTACGATGACCTCAAAAGAACAACTTCTTAAAACGCTGGAACTAATAAAACTGGAGCGCCAGACTGATCTGGAGCAATACCGGCAAAAAGTATTGCAACGCTCGCTTACCCACCGGGTAAGGGATGGCGTTACCTGGTATCCCATACGGCTTATACGCGATTACATAGGTATGGGGGAGCGCATTATTCTAGAACTTCAACGGATTAATCAGTTGGATCAGCCCCATAGCTTTCAAAGTGGCAAACTAGTAAGTCTGTTTTGCAATGCCTCGGGTAAGCCCGAGAAAGAACATACGAATGCTGTCATAAATTATGTGCAGGAAAATACCATAACCATTACCCTTAATAGTGAGGACTTACCGGATTGGATTAACGATGGTCAATTGGGTTTGGATGTGATGTTTGATGAGATGACTTACAAGGAGATGGAACATGCCGTGAAGTCAGTGATTAAAGCGGAAGGCAATCGCGTGGCTGAATTGCGTGAGATTTTTCTTGGCGATATAAAAAACAAAAATACTACGAGTGGCTTCAAACCCGAAAACACTGTTGACTATCAAGAGTCAATCAACGTTTTAAATGAAAGCCAGAAAAAAGCGGTTGATCGAATTTTACAAACCCAAGATGTTGCTTTTATTCATGGTCCGCCTGGCACCGGCAAAACCACCACCTTAGTTCAGGCTATAGTGCTTACCCATAAAATAGAAGGTCAGGTTTTAGTGTGCACGCCCAGCAATGCAGCTATCGATTTATTGGTTGAGAAGCTAAGTCAGCACAATTTAAATGTGGTAAGGATTGGTCATCCGGCACGGGTAACGGAACAAACCCTAAGCAAAACATTGGATGCACGTATCGCCACGCACTCTAACTTTGCCGAATTACGAAACCTTCGTAAAAAGATGGAACAGGTACGCAATCAGGCATCCAAATACAAGCGTAATTTTGGCTATAATGAAAAGGAGCAACGCAGACTATTAAAGGAAGAAGCCCGTACACTAAAGTCCGATGCTGATATGCTGGAGTTTTATATCATCAACGATCTACTTCAAAAAGCCGATGTGATCTGTAGTACGCTGGTTGGTTCTTCGCATCCGGTAATTCGGGGAAGAAAATTTAAAACCGTTTTTATTGATGAGGCTGCACAATCCTTAGAGCCGGCTTGCTGGATTCCCTTGCTGAAATCTGAACGGGCTATTCTGGCGGGTGATCATTGTCAGTTACCGCCAACCATAAAATCAAACGAAGCGGCTAAGGGTGGGCTTGCTCTTACTCTTTTTGAAAAAGGGATTGCCAAACATCCTGACATGGCAACCATGCTGCAGGTTCAATACCGCATGCATGAGTCCATCATGAAATTTTCGTCTACGTATTTTTATAACGATGAATTAATTGCGCATGCCTCGGTAAAAACAGAATTGCTGCGACCCAATCAGACCCCTATTGAATTTATTGATACGGCTGGCTGTGGTTATTCTGAGCAACAAGATCCGGAAACATTAAGCCGGTTTAATATAGAGGAAGCCAATCTGCTTATCCGTCAGGTTGAAAAACTAGTAGAAGAAATTGGCTTGGAGGAGTGGATAGCGAATGAAATTTCGATGGGAATTATTACACCCTATCGGGCACAGGTTGATCACTTGCATAAACTAGCTGAGGCTTCACATTTGTTAGAGCCCTTACATAAACTTATTACCATCAACACAGTCGATGCCTTTCAAGGACAAGAACGCGATGTGATTGCCATCAGTTTTGTTCGCAGCAATGAAAAAGCTGAAGTAGGATTTTTAGGTGACATCCGCAGAACCAATGTGGCCATGACCCGGGCCCGAAAAAAACTAATTCTGATTGGCGATAGCGCCACCCTGGGTTCGCATCCATTTTATGTTGAGTTGTTGGAATATGTGCAAGGGTTAGAGTTTTACCATAGCGCGTTTGAGGTTTGAGTTGGAATTATTATTGACTATCTTGCATTGCATGACAACAATAATTAAAAAAAATGCTAAGCCATCTGAGGTTAAGAAATTGCTGGTAGCAATAAAACGAAAGCCCAGGAAACCATTCAACCCAACCTTGTATTCAGGTATTTTAAAATTTGATAAAGACCCTCTGGAAATTCAAAAAGAATGGAGACGTGAATGGGATAGGATACCTTCTTGACACAAATGTCATTCTATATCTTCTAAAGGAGACAAAGACATTCCAAATCTTTTAAAGGATAAAGATTTATACATTTCGTTTATCTCAGAAATGGAGCTCCTAAGTTTTCCAAAACTTAATACAGAGGAAAAAATAAAAATAAAGTCACTGCTGAACGATCTATTTATACTTGAATTCAATTCAGAGATTAAAGAAACAGCAATCGACTTGAGATCAAAATACAATACTAGTCTTCCCGACTCAATAATATTGGCATCATCTTTATTCCTAAATCTCCCTGTGATGTCTGCGGATAAGGACTTTAAGAAAATAAAAGAGATAAACTTTATTATGCTCGAACGGTAGAAGTTGATTAGATAACAACGCTTCCAAAAATTTAGGCAATAGATTTTGATTAAGTCCTATCTGGCAATGATATAACTCGCTTAAACAAGTTTCTAACCGCCTTCCTATTTCTAACTGCTTTATTGGCGTAAAAAGTATTACTATTGGGATTCAAAAAACCTTCGTCCTATGAAGAATTTATTCAGCCTTTTATTAATCCTTGCCCTCACGGTATCAATTGCTCATGCGCAGGACAAACTGAAAAGTATGCCCGGCTATAGCCAATATCAAAAGGTAGCTCCTCAAATTCGTAGCTCCGTAAAACCGGGAAGTATTTCTGCAAAATGGAGTGATGACGGAAGTTCCTTTGAATACGTACAAGATAAAAAAACCTACAAATACACTGTTAAGACTAAAAAAGTAACGGAAGTAGGTCCTGCCCCGGAAGTGGAACCCAGAAGCTTCAATCGTCCGGCACGCGGCAGACAGTTTGACTTTGCCAATTCACCCGATGGAAAATGGAAGGCGTATACGAAAGATCGGAACATGTACCTCAGTAATGCGGATGGCAGCCAGGAAACAATTATTACGAATGATGCCAACGCACAAAATCAAATTAAATATGGCATTGCTACGTGGGTATATGGGGAAGAGCTAGGACAAACAACCGCCATGTGGTGGTCGCCCGATAGTAAAAAAATTGCCTTCTATAAGTTTGTTGAAAAGGACGTTAAAAAATATTATGTCTTATTAAATCAATTAAAACTTCAAGACTCCTTGGAAATTGAAGCCTATCCGAAAGTAGGTGCCGATAATCTTCCGGTAGATTTGATGGTGTACGATGTGGATTCAAAAAAAGTAACTCCGTTTGAGATTCGTGAGGGTAAACCTTTTGATGATGGCGCCTTGGGTACGTATGTCTATGGCATGTCATGGACACCCGATGGAAAAGAATTGCTTTACCATAGCACGAACCGTAAACAGGATATTATGGAACTGCGGGCGGCCGATCCGGCAACCGGAAAAAGTCGCACGGTAGTGCGTGAAGAATGGCTTGCCAGCTTTACCAAAAACACGCCTGAGATGCAAGTATTAAAAGATGGTAAGCGTTTTATCTGGGCTTCGGAGCGAAGTGGATTTAATAATTATTACCTCTACGATTTTAGCGGCAAGTTTATTAACGCTATCACGAACCATGCCTTTGAAGTTGCACGTATTGTAAAAGTGGATGAAAAAGAAAACATGCTGTATTACATGGCACGCAGTAGCAATAACCACATGAAAATACAATTGCACAAAATCAGGTTAGATGGAACAAAAGACGTACGGCTAACGAATCCCGCCTTTGACCATTCTGTAACGCTTTCGCCTGATAATAAATTCTTTGTTGATGTCGCTCAAACACACGATACGGCTCCCTTTACCAATCTTATTGATGCAAAAGGAAAAGTAGTTGCTGAATTAGTCAAGAGCGATCTGAGTAAGTTTGAGGAACTAGGTCTGAAAAACGTAGAAGTATTTACCTTCACTTCCGTGGATGGTGTTACGCAACTCCACGGCATGATTCATTACCCTTCCACCTTTGATCCTTCAAAAAAATATCCGGTTATCCTTAGCAACTATGGTGGCCCCGCTACCAACGCCTTCAGAGAAACGTTTACGCTCCCCGATGCGCTGACTGAATACGGATTTATTATTTTGAATATTGATGGTCGCAATGTGGGTGGTCGTGGAAAAAGATTATTGGATCAACTGTATGGTAACCTGGGTAAGGTTGAGATGGATGATTTTGCTGCGGGTGTAAAGTCACTATATAATCGCACGTACATCGATAAAACCCGGGTGGGCGTTTATGGAACATCGTACGGTGGCACCACAGCGGCTACCCTACTCCTTCGCTACCCGGATGTGTTTCACGTGGCTGTAGCCAACTCGGCTGTTACCGATTGGAGAAACTACGACAACGTCTACACAGAACGATTCATGAATTTATTGGAGAACAACCTTAAAGGGTATGAAGCCTCGAGCCTAATGCCGATGGCAAAAAATCTACAAGGCGAACTGCTCATTTTCTTTGGTACAGCCGACAACAACGTACATCCTGCCAACTCGCTGCAATTGATTGACGCGCTACAAAAGGCAGGCAAAAGTATTGAGGTACAACTCGCTCCCGATGGGGGTCATACTGCGCTAAACCGCGACCGCATGATGGAATTCTTTATCAAGCATTTGGTGATGAAGGATTAGGTCTAAGCTCAACTTTACTCCCAGCATCATCTCCGCAAGGCGATGCTTTTAAAAACAATCCAATTGTTATGGTCTCTACGGAGACAATACTCGAAACAATAATTATTATTACTTGAACAAGGACCTGTTACGCTTGTAGTAATTTTTCAATATCGAATTTTTTCATTTTTAGAAATGCTTGTACAACGCGTTGCGACCTTCGAGGGTCGCTCATCAATTTACCCAGCACCGTAGGCACTACCTGCCACGAAATTCCAAATTTATCTTTTAACCAACCGCACATACTTTCACTACCCCCCTCGGTAAGCTTGTTCCAGTAGTAGTCAATTTCGTCCTGCGTTTCGCAATCAATCACAAACGAAATCGATTCGTTAAAAGAAAAGTTGTGTGCGTAATCACTTTCTGTTGTCACGAAACCGGTTTCACCCAGATTAAAACGCGCGTGCGATACTTTTCCTTCGGCCGGCTGTCCCTTTTCATATCGATTAATATCCGTTATCTGAGATCCCTTAAATACGGAAGTGTAAAAATTCATCGCTTCTTCAGCACGACCAAACTGATCGCCCACAAATAGCAAGCAAGGCTTTATCTCTTGTTTCGTCCCAGAAAGAAATAATTGCCACGACAATCCAAAGCGATCCGCAGTCCAGCCAAATTTTTCCGCAAAGGGATACTTTTCCAACGGCATCATTACCGTTCCTTTCTCTGCAAGTTTATTCCATAGCGTATCCATTTCATTTTCTGTCTCACAAAAAACAAACATAGAAACAGACTGAGTAAACTTAAATTGCGGTCCGCCATTTAACGCCATAAACTTTTTCCCAGACAACTCAAACATAACAACCACAGGCAAATTGTTCGTGATGCGGCTATCGGCAAATATTGAACAATAAAAGGTTGCAGCTTCTGCGGCATTGCCATCAAACCAGAGACACGGATAGATTGGATTTTTCATTTTAAATTTTGAGTTAACGTTTACTCGCAAATACTTTTCAACTTTGCCAACGCTTTTGGCCACATCCCTTCAAAATACGATTTGTATTCTTCATCAGAATCCATCGCTACCGACAACGTTGTTTCGCTACCCTTCTCTTTGAAAGTATAATTCTCATGAGAACCAGCCCAACGCTCTACTTCAGGCCCGCTCACAATCTCCTCTCCATCTTTAATCATTCCATAATGTTCAATGGATATAAATTCATTCGGAATATTTTCCACAATGCGACTTACCATGCCACCTTGCTTACCCTGTTCATCGGTACCAATAAAAAGAATTTTAGAACCTTTGGTCCACGAACCTTTAACGTGAGACGAAGCGTTGAATACAGTCGTCCACGCCTGATACGTTTTTTCACCAATCATGGTATCATAAACTTTTTTGGCAGTGGCCTGGATTACGATTTCGAAATGTAGCTTCTCCATATACTTATTGTTCAGCGTATTTTTTAAAATTGTTCAAGATTGCTTGCCAGCCCGTACGTTGCCGTTCTACTGAATTTTCGCTTTCGGCTTCAAAAGTTTCACTCACTTTTGTTTGGCTACCACTACCTATAAAGGTGATTATATTTTTACGACCATCATCCATAGTATAACTGATCTGCTCGTTCATTTTCACCTCATCGTATTCACCACCAAAATCAAAACTCATGCTTCCGTCTTTAGCGGCCATGTGCGACACAAACCGGCCACCTACCCGGAGATCATTTTCCGCATGAGGTGTATGCCAATCTGGTGAAGCATTATTCCACTTCATAATGTGATGGGGGGTTGTCCAAAGTTCCCAGACTTTTTCTACAGGCGCCAAAATCGTTGCTTCTATTGTAATGGCCGTTTTAGTTTTCTCTTCCATAGTTGTTTTTAAAAATATAAATCTGCTTCTGATTGTAAAAGTACATGATCGCGCAGAATGTTACGATGTACAAAAACGACAATAAGCGGGTGCATTGCGACAAATTGAATTTCAGTGAAAACAGTTCTCGCCTACTTCCTTAAAATCTTCTCCATGGTTTTTCCCTTTGCCAATTCATCAATCAGCTTATCTAAATACCGAATCTTTTGCATGAGCTTATCTTCAATTTCCTCCACCCGATAACCACAAATTACTCCGGTAATCTTTGACGCGTTTTCATTTATTTTTGTGGCTTGCAAGAAGAAATTTTCAAAGTCAGTTCTGTTGTCGATTTGTTGCTGTAATTCCGTTTGTTTGTACCCGGTTAGCCAACAAATAATAGTATCTACCTCGGCTTTTGTTCGGCCTTTTTTCTCAGCTTTTTGAACGTAATGCGGATACACACTGGCGAATGACATTTTATAGACTCTATGCTTTTCCATAGTTCAACCTGACTTATACCTATATCTTTAATAAACCGCGGAAACCCCGGGCGGCATAGTACGACTCTGCTCCATTGTGATACGTAAAGACCTGGCCATAGCGGAAATCACAAAAGATGGCACCCCCGAGTCTTCGAATCTCTGCAGGTGTTTTCACCCAGCTTGATGTTTTCGTATCGAATTTTTCTCCCACTTTTTGGCAAAATTGCAAGCCGCGATATTGTTCTTCGCTTAAAAGTTCAATACCCATGGCTGCTGCCATTTCCACAGCGCTATCTTTTGGTTTATGCTCCTTCCTTGCATCCAATGCCTCACGATCGTAACAAACACTTCTACGGCCCGTAGGGCTTTCCGCTGAGCAATCACAAAAAATTAATTCATCTTTCTTTCCACCAAAATCAACAACATCCGGTTCTCCGCCTGTTTCTTCCATTACACTTAGTGACCACAACTTGTCAGCGTTACTCTCCAGCTTAGATTGTACGGTAGCCCACTCCACGCCTTTGTGACGCGTTCTGTTTTTCTCAAAACGTATTTCCAATATTTTGAGTAGGTCTGCACTTTGCTTTGGTGCTAACTCTTTTTTAGTTTTTCCTGTTTTGCTCATAAAACCTTGCTTTGAAATTCAATCACTTAATTCAAGAGAAATCATTTCATCAATTTCTTTTTGAAATAATCTGCCGTGGCCTGATTAATTTTTATGGCATTACTATGCTTCATCCAATGGTGCGTATCATCAACTATTACCAGTGTTTCTATAGATACTCCTTTTTCTCGCAATCGCGCAACCAAATCCGTAGTCTGACTAAACCGAACATTTCTATCATCATCACCATGAATCATCAGCACGGGTGAAGTCCACGTTGAAACCGAAGAAACTGGAGAAGACTCCCAGGCAACTTGCAATGCTTTCTCAGCATCAGGTGCTTTTTCAAATCGGTCAGGCGAAATGATATTGCGGGTGCGATCAAGTGTACGATCATGTACTCCATGAATATCAACTCCGGCAGCAAACAATTTTGAATCACGACCTAAAGCCAGTGCCGTTAAAAAACCGCCATACGATCCTCCATAAATTCCAATTTTATTTGCATCAATATTGGGTTGTTTCGCCAACCACTCGCCTGCTGCTTTCACATCGATGTATTCTGAGGCTCCCGCGGTACCCGCATTCGCTGGCTGATGAAATTCATATCCGTAGCCAATACCCAACCGATAATTAACAGACAGCACGGCAAATCCCAGGGAAGCTAAGTATTGATTCGATGCATAGGCATTTGAATAATAATCGGAATAATTCCAACCTAACAACATTTGGCGTGGCGGACCACCATGCACATAAATGACAGCCGGCTTTTTGCCGTTACCTGGTCCTTCGAATAACTGACCATGTATATTCAATCCATCCGGTGATTTGATGATCACCTGTTTCGGCACCACCAGTTTACTTTCTGGAAATTTCGCTGGAATTAAATTTTGTCCCAACAATGTTAGTGTGCCCTTGTTAAACGCCATCACTGCGGGAAGCGGAGGCCTTTTTGCCGTAGCACTAATCATGGCAACATAAGCACCATCGCCCGTTACTACCGGGGTCCATTCAATGCCATCGCCCGGTGTTAGCACTTCAATGCCTGCTTTATCAACGGCTACCCGAACAACATGTCTTCGATCAATATCCAACGGACTTGAACCCGTGTTACCACAAAACATTATCCACTTTCTATCAGGACTCATCGTGATGTATTCGGCCATAAAATTTCCGGGAGTCAATAGCGTAGCTGTGCCACCTGTTGAAGGCATGGAATACAAATGTGGCCACCCATCCTGATTAGAAAGGAAGACGATGCGATCACCAGCACCCCAATTTAAATTGGTAAGCCCCTCGGTGGTAGGAAAAGATCCTCTGAGTGTAGGTTCGGCTTTCCAAATCATTTTTGCATTACCCGAAGCAACCTCTGCAACCCAGATTGCCCAAGGCTGATGTTGATTCGTTAACAACGGACGCGGTGCGCCACCACTACCATTCATGCGCACAAATGCCAGCCTGGTTCCATCCGGTGACCAACGTGGAGAACGATCATGATTAAAAGATGGTGAGATCCAACTAATGGGTGTTTCCTCATTCGTATAAACACCCACAAATGAATGGTCGCCTCTGTTTGAGACAAATGCAAGTTTTGATCCATCTGGTGAAAACTCCGCAGACCCGTTTACTCCGTGCGCGGTAAATAATATTTTGGCCGCAGATGATCCATCTATCGGAACGTTCCAAAATTGGTTTCCTTTTTCAAAAATCACGATATCATTTTTAGGAGAGATGATCGGTCCATGACCTTCACCTAAAAGTTTCGGTTCGCCTCCTTTAAACGGCACACTCCAAATCTGAACATTTAATGGCGTAGGAGTGAATGACGGATTCACACTTAAATTATCATCCCAATTAGATCCATGATCACCCCCGCGCTCATATACCACGGTTTGCCCATTGGCTGACACAGACAAGGAAGTAATCTCCTGCCCATCATCGCTATTGTAATTGGTAATTTTTCTGGGGGCAAAGTCAGACCCTTCCGCTACATAAATATTCCGTTTCCCCTCTTCATTAACTGTCCAGGCGATTTTAGATCCTATTGCCGAGGCGGTCAGATTAGCTGGGAAAGGATACGATTTGATTGCATCCATGGTAAATGACTGGCCAAATGATAGATACTCAAATGGAATGATAAATAAAACAACCAGAACAACTCGGAATATTATTTTCATTGGATTGATAGTTTATAGGTGATAACGATACTTAAAAATAACAATTAATACCCATCGTGGTTTCTGAATCTATCCGAAATAAAAAGGTCCAACATCCAAACCAAGATAAGAAAAATCAAGCTGCTTTATCTAATAGAAAGAACCAAGTCGTCTGCAAGCATTGATCCTTTTTGGATTGTGGAGATAGAAGTAATATCTTACTTAAACATTCCATCAAATCAACTTACCCACGATGAAGCTAACCCCTATTTTAACGCTTTTGGCTGTCGGCTATGCATTGCAGGCAACAGCTATCGACCCAATAGATACCCGCATGCTTACCCAGCCTGCCATTTCTGCCAATCACATCGCCTTCGTTTACGCTGAGGACTTGTGGATTGCAAATAGTGACGGC
>JAGPBO010000013.1:0-9990 GCA_018063305.1 Cyclobacteriaceae bacterium | reverse complement strand
GATGGCGAGTTTAATTTGTATTTATACGATGCCAATACAAAAGCCGTAAAAACAATCACCTCACTGAAAGATTTTCCCATCGTTAGTGCCCGTATCAATAATGGAAAAATAATTTTTGAGCAAGCTGGTTATCTACACCAAATTGAAAATAACGGTAGTCCTCAAAAAATTAAAGTAGGAATTGCCACCGACTTATTGGAGTTGCGCGCTCGGTATGTAAAAGGATCACAATATATCCGAAGTGGCGACATCTCTCCTACTGGGGCAAGAGCCGTGTTTGATTTCCGTGGTGAAATTATAACGGTGCCCGCAGAAAAAGGAGATGCGAGAAATCTGACCGAGACCACCCACGTACATGAAAAATATCCTTCCTGGTCGCCCGATGGTAAATCAATTGCTTATTTCTCTGATGCCACTGGAGAATATGCCTTGCACATTATGCCACAGGAAGGAAAGGCAAAGCCCCGTGTAATTGCTCTCTCTGGCGCTGGCTTTTATGCCAACATCCATTGGTCGCCCGATAGCAAAAAAATAAGTTTCGTTGATAACAGCCGCGCCCTGTATGTATTGGACATTGCTTCAGGCACTTCCAAAAAAATAGACGCAGATGAAATGTATGCGCCCGGAGTATTTCGCGAATTGTTTGGCGACTGGTCTTCTGACTCAAAATGGATTTCCTACAACAAAGTATTGGAAACAAGTTTCAGACAGGCATTCGTTTATTCTGTTGATCAGGAAAAATCGTTTCCCATTAGTGATGGGTTAAGTGACGCGTCCGAAATTGTATTTGATGGAAATGGTAAATACCTGTACTTCTTTGCATCCACCGATGCAGGCCCTGTTGTCAATTGGTTCGACCAATCCAACAATGATATGAAGTCTCATAATTCCATTTATTTGGTTACTCTTCAGAAGGAAACCATTTCGCCTTTTGCCAAAGAAAGTGATGAGGAAGAAAGTAAAGAGATCAAACCTGAAGATAAACCCATCGAAACAAAGAAAGGAAAGAATGACGCTTCGCCTGCAGAAAAGAAACCGGAGAGCGTACGTATTGACTTTGACGGCATTCAAAATCGAATTGTGGATATGCCCATTGAAGGTGGAAATTATGCGCAATTAAAATCTGGGACTGAAGGTACGTTGTACTATGTAAAACAAAGCGATGACTTCTCCAGCAGCGCGCTTCATAAATACGACATTAAAAAAAGAAAAGACACCGAGGTGATGGAACTGGATAGTTACACCCTTTCTGCTGACAGGAAAAAAATGCTATATACGAAAGGGGAAACCTTTGGAATTAGCAGCGCAGGAGAAAAGCCAGAACCCGGAAAAGGAACTCTGAACGTAAACAGCATAGAAGTAAAAATTGATCCGCCTGCAGAGTGGGTAAATATTTTCAATGAAGCCTGGCGCATCAACCGCGATTATTTTTATGACCCCGGTATGCACGGTGCCGACTGGCCAGCTATGAAGAAAAAATACGAACCCTTTCTGGCCGATCTTTCCTGTCGCAATGATTTGAACCGAGTCATGCAGTGGATGTGCAGTGAGCTGGTCGTAGGTCACCATCGGCTGGCCGGGCAAGGCGATGTTCTTGGAAACCCTAAAAAGATTGGTGGTGGTTTACTGGGCGTTGACTTCGCTATTGCCAACAACCACTATCAGTTTAAAAAAATATACGGAGGTTTAAACTGGAATCCGGAATTGCGCTCGCCTATGACGGAGCCTGGCGTAAACGCAAAAGAAGGTGAATATTTATTGGCTGTCAATGGAAAAGAGATAACGGCTGACAAGAACGTTTACAGCTACTTTGAAAACACCGATGGTAAAATTGTTGAGTTGACCCTCGGACCGAACCCCAACTTCAGCGGATCGCGGGTTGCGAAGGTAGTACCCGTACGGAGTGAATACAGTTTACGAAATCGTGACTGGGTAGAGGGAAATCTAAAAAAAGTAACTGAGGCCACCCACGGCCAAGTAGCGTACGTGTATGTACCGAACACAGCCGGAGAAGGACATACTTATTTTAAGCGCTACTTTTTTCCACAAGCCAATCGAAAAGCAATTATTGTAGATGAACGTTTTAACGGTGGTGGACAACTGGCCGATTACTACATTGATATTTTAATGCGCCCCTATCAGGCGCATTGGAATTTCCGTTATGGTAAAGACATGAAATCACCCAGCGCTTCTATTCAAGGACCCAAGGTGATGATCACCGATGAGACTGCAGGTTCGGGTGGCGATATGTTGCCGTGGATGTTTAGAAAATTTAAAGTAGGCACGTTGGTGGGCAAGCGCACCTGGGGCGGACTGGTTGGAGTACTCGGATTCCCTGAATTTATTGATGGCGCTTCTGTTACCGCACCTAACTTAGGCATCTGGACAAAGGATGGATTTATTGTAGAAAACGTAGGCGTAGCTCCCGATATTGAAGTGGAACAAACACCTAAAGATGTGATCGCGGGCCACGACCCACAATTGGAGAAAGCCATTGAAGTAGCGTTGGATGAGTTAAAGAAAAATCCACCCACCGAATATGTGCGTCCACCCTATCCGGTAAAAGTGAAGCATTGATGTATTCCTGAAAGTGGGGCTACTAAAAAGCCTACAAAATGCGGAGTTGTTATGCCGAATTTGTTCCGGCATCTGGCTGTTTGCGCTGTAAATGCGGCTCAAGGCCGCGATGACAACGAGACTTTTTGGTCAGCCCCTAACGTTACTCATTCTTCTTTTGATTTCTACTCAGTCAAGCCTTTTAGCGTTCATCCAAGCTGTTACTCACCATATTTATTCTTTCCAATTTTTAAGTCGGTCGAGATACAAATAGCTTTCTACAAATTTTCTATGTTCGGTACTTGTCATTATCTCAACTAAATTCAATGCCGAAATGTAGCTCGTTAAGTTCCCGTTTGAAGACAGAAATTTGCCATCTCTAACATACGATACTAAACTATCATCTTGAACCTTCAAGTTCGGATAATCCTTTTGTAATTGTTCACCACCACCAATCCACGTAACAATTTTATGTCCGTCCGCAATTCCGGATGCTCCAATCAATTGCGCCCCTGCACAGTTGCTCACCGTATATTTTGTTTCCTTATTTTTCTCTCTAATGAAGTTCACAATTTTATCGTTATGCACTTGCGCGTACATATCGTAGGCACTGGGAACAAAAAGAGCCTCTAATTTAGGGCAATTCTCAAATGTATAATCTGGAACGAATTTCATTCCTTCTTCGGTGGTAATTGTATTTTCAGTTTCAGCAATAGTGATAACGTTAAAAAGTTGCTTCCCTTCCGGACCATCAGGTTTTGAGAAAACGTCTGATGTGGCAATTACCTCGCTTTGCAGCACTCCGTTATACATTAAAAGTCCAATGGTTGGCAATTCTGCTTTAAAGGGTTTTAGGTGTTTTGTCAGCGTATCCGTTTTCAGTTCGGTGTTATTCCCGTCTTGATTTTCGGCTTGGGTGTTTGATTTGTTCGAATTACAACTCATCATACTCGTTGCAAAAATCAGCGCTACCATTCCAAATTTTTTCATTGCTCTCGGTTTTTCTTGTATTATAGATAACGTTTGAGGGTATAGTTAGTTCCCCATTTCGAAGTAATAAGTTATTCTGTTACAGCTATTTTCCCACGAGGACCCTCGCTTCAGGTTCCACGCTTAAACTAAACATAAATGTAAATGAATATTACTTCTAATCTGGATACGAAGACTCTGCTGGGAATTGAAATTAGAGATTGTTGGTCAGCGACCAACAATAACGAGGGGTCAATTGAGTTTTGAGAGACCCCATCAGTCCGCTCATATCTTAGTTCAATAAAAGCATTTATTTTACTATTAACAGATTTTGATACCCCACAACCTCCCCATAGACCAAGTTGATTTGCATTAATTGTGAGGGCTTGATTATTATAAGTTTGGACAACACTATTTGATTCTATTTCTTGTACCCATTTTGAATTAGAACTTAAATGAATTGTACTAGATAGACCAACGTTAAAGTAGGGCGTAAATTCTCGTTTTGGAAAAGTGTAGCGAATACCAATTGGAATTTTGAGTTGCTGCAATTCAATAGTAACGTAATTTCTTTCAGTAGAAGAACTATTATTAAACAGGCTGTAATTATAATATTTGGAAGTTAAGTAAAGCAGATCACCATGAAATGAAAATCGCTCGCTTAGTCTTGGGGAGAAAATATCTAATGAGATACCTATTACTGGTGACTTAGAAATTTCAAAATCCCCTGCTAAATGTTCGTACCCCAGAATAGCATCAAAATTTAATTGCGAAACATTTAATCCACCAGTCACTCCTACTATTGCTTTTGTCCAGGGTTTTTTAGCTTTGAAAGTAATGTTTGGCCCTCCCTTGCATCGATTATAATCCTCAATCAAGTTTGTTAATGATTTTTCATTCAATTCAGTTTTCTGAACTTTAGTACTTATTTCAGCACAATCAAATACAAGCATATTGATGGTACCAATGTGATGATTTGTGTTTTTCAATAATCTCTTTCCGTCAACAAATACTTCTTCCGTTTCATTTATTAGTTGTTTTAGACCATCATTACCTTTCTCGATAAAGAAAATATCTTCAAATTTGTATAAGCTTACGAGACCTCTGACAATTACTTCAAGAAAGACAACTTGTGATGGTTGATCTTTGATTAAAATCTCGCGTGATTGAAATAATTTGTCATTTTCGAAACCATAGCCAATTATATTATTGGGTTCATAGGTAACTAAATTTTGAGTTTTTGAACTCTTATAGTTACAAGATCTATAGGATTTTACTCCTTCTCGATAATCGACTAGACCAAATAGTGTATCCCTTGCATTAGTTATTACAAAACCCTTTCTATAGTCAGTTTGTGAAAAGCTAAATTCCGCTAGGCATATAGGTATTATAAGTAATATCAGTCTCTTCATTCTGTAATTGTTATGTCTTATTCTTTCCTCGCGAAGTTTCACTTTGGGTTCCGCGCTTAAATTAAACATTAAATGTAAAAGAATTTTCAATTCAAATCTGAGAACGAAGGCTAGCAGGAGTTAAAAGATTAGAGATTGTTGGTCAGCGACCAACAATAACTGGGGCGGCTCCCAGAGATAATCTTCTAATTGTTTTTGACTCATAACTTCAATTTTTTCAAGTGTTTTTTTACTTCACGTTCTACCTGGTCAAAGTCGGGCAGGTCTTTTATTTGTTCACTCATAGAGCTTTGCCATCTGCCCTTGTATTGTGGCAAACGTTCGGTTAATTTCTTTGGAAAATCAGTATGCAGCAAGTCCTTGCTTTTACATTTTGTTTCAAATTCGCTCAAATAAAAATCAGCATTCATGCCATGTCCTTCGAGCAGATACCAGATGTCGTAAAAATCACGGGCTTGCATTCGTTGCATTACCGACCGCATTTTTTCTACCAATACTTCTTCCAATGGGTAGCAAAGCAATTGGTATTCTTCCAAGTCGGTGTAGTCAACAAACACATCCTTCATCACAGGTTCAAAAACCAATTGCTCACTGCGTGAAATGTCCACTTTTACCCTTTTGTTGTTTCCTTGTCCGCCAAGCGGACCAATGTAGCTTATGTAAAAGTTGATGCCTTCATGTTCATTGTTGTCTATTATGTCAAGCGGAATATTGGCTTCTTCTCTGATGAATTCAAACGTTTCCTTAAACCATTCAAAAATTTGATCGTTGGTTGTTTCGCCATTTAGCAGCGTAAAATCAAGGTCTTCCGAAAAGCGATAATCATCAAAATATACTTTCTTCAAAACCGTTCCGCCTTTGAAAACAATTGCCTTTGAAAGTTGCGGATGTTTGGAAATACCAAACAGAATCCATGAAAGGATATAGTCCTTTTCAATCTGCTGGTCACGGACTCCAACTGCTCTTGCTTTTTGCTGTATTTCTCCAGGCTTAATCATGTGTAAATAGCAGATTTAATGGTTTCGGTTTCTAAATTTTGCTGGATGCTCCAACGGCTGTTTCGCTTACCTGTTTTTGGTAATTCAGTATCGAGCAACACATACGAAGCGGTTTTCAGTTTTTGTAAGTCAGCAATAATTTTTGCGTTGATGTTCAGCATTTCTAAAAGAAAACCCAATCGTTTTATGACCGCTTGTGAATCAAATTTCTTGGCGTATTCGAGTAACGTGTCGTATTTGATTTTTTCTTTTGAAGTATAGATTGCTCTTGTCACTTCAACAATGCCACCTGCATAATCAGGTTTGAATAAGCAGTCAATAAACGTTTTTTCTAAGTCGGAGCATTGCACTTTATTGAAACTGTCTATCCAAATTTTCTTTGACCCGAAAAAATGTTTTTCGTTGTGGTAAATAAACTGAAAGGGAACGTCTTTAATTTTAATTTCCGATGGTCTTATTTGTTTTGATACAACAATTTGCTCTTTTAAAGATGGCTGTGTAATCAGGTTATGAATTTGTAAAGCTGAGTAATAACCAATGTAATGTTTTGCATCATTCACCAAATGTTCAGCCATCAAATGCCAATCGGGCATAAAGGTTTCAGCATTTTGCTCATAAGGAATGATGTAGTAAACACCTTCTTTTAATCGCATTAAAAGTCCCCTTTTGGTCATGTCGCTGAGCAGTTCTCTTATTGCACTGGCTTTAGAATCGGGTAGTGCTTTGTATGCCAAAGAATAGTCAAAGCAATTCCTGTTCTGTCCGTTGAAATAGGATAGAAGTTCGTTGGATTGCGTTGAAATGTATTTATTCTTCATAGTAACATTGTCAGGATAAACCTGACATCAATGATACGAAAGATAATTTAGACAATCATCCAATTTTGTCAAAAATGTTATTATTCATAGTCAAATCGTCAGGATAAGCCTGACAATTTGGATATGAAACATCATTTTTGCCAAGCACGATCAGAAACAGCTCTTTTGCAAGCTTAGGTTTGTGGGTCGGTTTGTACGGCATGCAAATCTACCGCTTGCGTGGGGCAATCGGAGGTGAGAATCTTTCTTAAAAAAGCGAAGGGTCGGCTGTTAGCCAGCAGCCACTACAACTTCTCGCCCAGCTTCACGCCTTTCATTTCCTCCTGCAACGTAAACGGCTGGTTGTACACCCGCTTGCCAGTAGCTTTAAAAATAGCGTTGGCTACCGCACCGCCCGTAGGCGGCAAAGCAGGTTCGCCCAGGCCGGTGGGGTCAATGCCGTTGTCTACAAAGTGAACCTCTACTTCGGGCACTTCGCGGTAGCGGATGAGCCGGTAGTTATTAAAGTTACTTTGTTCGGCTGCGCCATTCTTAAAAGTAAGTTGGCCATATAACGCATGGCCGAAGCCATCCACAATACCACCCATTACTTGTTGCCGCGCACCACTGCTGTTTACAACAATACCACAATCGGTGGCTGCGAAGATCTTTTTCAGTACAGGGGTTCCCTGTTTCATTTCTACTTCGGCCACTTGCGCTACATACGAGCGGTGTGAGAAGTAAACACTAAACCCTTGTGCTAAATTTTTCTTTGTACCCCATCCTGATTTTTCTGCCGCCAGATTAATCACGCCTTTCATCCGGTCGATGTCGTATTTAATCGCACCGGTAGGCGATGCCTTCGCTTTATCCAATAACGCCAGTCTAAATTGAATTGGATCTTTCTTTGCAGCCAGCGCCACTTCATCTAAAAAAGCCTGTTCCGCGAAAGCGAGAAAGTTTGTAATAGGCGCACGCCACGCACCGGTTGTAATAGGCGATTGATGTTCGATGGAATCAATCAATAAATTTTCAACAGCTCCACTGGGGAAATTATCTTCGCGTGTTGGATTGCCGGCATTGATACCTACGCCCCGTAATTTATAGCCAATAAGATTTCCTTTTGCATCCAAGGCCGCTTCAAACTTATAGCGAACAGCAGGGCGATAGCTGCCGCCCATCATGTCGTCTTCGCGGGTCCATATTACTTTAACAGGTGCTTTGATAATACTGGAAAGTTCCGCAGCTTCTAACACATAGTCGGCTTTAAGCCTGCGACCAAATCCGCCACCCAAGTGGGTAAGTTCAAGTGTAATTTTTTCGGGGGCCATGCCTAACAGCGTAGCCGTTGCATTGCGCGCCATATCGGGCGTTTGCGTTGGGCCCACCAGCTCCACACCATCGGGTCGTACATGCGCAAAGAAGTTCATCGGTTCCATGGGGGTATGCGATAAAAACGGACACTGATACTCACGCGAGATTACTGTGGCCGCTGCTGTAAATGCTTTATCGACATCGCCATCTTTCCTTCTTACTGTTGCTTCTTTACTATTTAGTAATTCTTTGAAGATACGATCATGATCAGTGGTGCTTTCAATGTTGCCCTCCTTCTCATACTCGATCTTTAACACCTTGCGCGCCTTGTTTACCTCCCAGGTAGATTTGCCCACCACAGCCACGTTGTTTTTAAACGTTACTACATCTACAATGCCTTGCATGGCTTTGGCCGCTGTGGAATCGACCGATTTAATTTTCATTCCAAAGGATGCGGGTCGTTGAATCATAGCGAACAACATTCCTTCCCGATAAAAATCCAATCCGAATAATGGCTTGCCCGTAACTATTTGCTGATTGTCTACATTATGTATCGGTTGGCCAATAATTTTGAAATCCTTTCTGTCTTTTAATTTCACTTCCGTGGGAACCGGAACCGAAGCCGCCTCGGTCGCAAGTTCACCATAGGTTAACTTCTTCCCATCCGGATGAATTACATATCCGGTATCGGTGGTGAGCTTATCGGCTGAAACATTCCAGCGTTTAGCAGCCGCTTCTACCAACATGTGTCGGGCGGTGGCCCCTGCTTTGCGCAAACGTTCCCAGCTATGCGGAATCGCGCCACTGCCACCGGTAAGCTGGCGTTCATATTTTTTAGTATCTAAAACGGCCTGAACAACTTTTACTTTTTTCCAATCGGCATCTAACTCTTCGGCCACGATCATCGGAAAAGAAGTTTTTATATTTTGACCTAATTCCGGATTAGGCGAAAAAATAGTAATGACATTATCCGATGAAATCGAGAGATAACTATTGAAATCAACGAGGCCCGCAGGCAAAGCCGATTCGTTAAAAACTTCCATCCCGGTAGCGGCTCCCTCGCGCCAGCTAAACCCTAACACCAGGCCACCACCAGCAGCCATCCCTAACTTTATAAAATCCCGTCTGCTTGTTTTCGTTTGTGTGGTCATGTTACTTCATTTTTGATGAGGCCAATACAATAGCATCTTTAATACGGTGGTAAGTTCCGCAACGGCAAATGTTTCCATTCATGGCGGTAGCAATCTGATCTTCTGTGGGCGAAGGCGTTTTTGCCAGCAACGATGCTACATTCATAATCTGACCTGCCTGGCAATACCCACACTGGGGCACATCCACTTCCATCCAGGCTTGTTGCACGGGATGATCTCCATTTTCCGAAAGTCCTTCAATAGTAGTAATCGAATTTTTACCTACAGCCGAAACCGGCAACGAACAGGATCGCACCGCAGTACCATTAACATGCACGGTACACGCGCCACATTGCGCAATGCCGCAACCGTACTTGGTGCCTACCAGTCCCAGGCTATCTCGCAATACCCACAACAAGGGCGTATCGGGTAACACATCCACATTGCGAGTTTTACCATTTACATTGATTGAATAGGCGGCCATAGTTGTTGAAGTTAAAGTTGATCAATTTTGAAAGTGAAATTCGAGAGGAAGGTAAGTAATTTCAGTCTTAAAATAAAGTCAAAATTTTCCAATAGCGTTATGGTGTTAGGAAAGGAGATAATTCAAAAAAATCAAACCATTAAGGTAGTTAAGGAATTAAGATCATGAAGGGATTATTCTTCATTTCTTAATGCTCTTAATGATTTAAAATTTATCGCCTCTTTGCTCCCCGCACCGCCTCGGCTGTCCACGGGTCTTCGGGCCAATGATGGCGAGGATACCGCATCCGCAACGCTTTACGCACTTCGTGATAGGTAGTTTTCCAAAAAC
>JAGPBO010000012.1 GCA_018063305.1 Cyclobacteriaceae bacterium | reverse complement strand
AAACGCCCGAATGAAGCATTTTCAGAATATTTTATTACTTTTATTCCAGATTTAAACCCACAATCAATGAAAACTAAAGTTGTAGTCATTTGCCTGGCGCTGATTTTTTCCGGCATGCAAGTTTTCGCCCAACTCTCCAAGAAGGAGAAAAAGGAATGGAAAAAGAAAGCCAAAGAATACGCCAAGAACCCCAGTAACCTAAAGACTTTTACGGAAGCCAAGCAGGTTGCAGACACGGATAACTCTGCGTTGAAGTCGCAGGTTAGTACGCTTAATGGCCAAATCAGTCAGAAGAACACACGAATTGCAGAATTGGAAGATCAGATTTCAAGAATGCGTGGTGATCTTACTTCAGCGCGTGCCGAACTCGATCAATTAAAGGCAGCACCCCCGTCAAACTCAATGGATTTTTCGAAAGGGGTAGTCTTTAAAGTTCAAATTGGTGCCTTTAAAAACAAAGATCTCTCTAAGTACTTCGACAATAATCCAAACTTTGGTGGCGAAGCAACCCAAAGTGGTGAGCAGAAATTCACGATCGGAATTTTCAGAGATTATTGGGAAGCAGACAAGTTTAAGAAATACATGCGCGAAATGGGTGTGAAGGACGCTTGGATTGTACCATACAAAGATGGACAGCGTGTAGAAATTAAAGATGTATTAGAAGGCGTAGTAGCAGAGAAGGAAAAGTCAGAGACGCCTAAATAATATTTTAAAAAGTAATCAAGGGAGGCAGCTCAAAAGGCTGCCTTTTTTATTTTCACCCAATACTATTTGTATTTTTGCCCGATGGTGCGAATTGTGAGTTGTCTTATTCTTTTGTTTGGTTTTAGTGTGTCTCACGCACAAATCCGATTAGCCAAACTTTCCATAGAGAAGAATGAGAAGTATCTGATTCAGGCCTCTGATATTTTAGTGGTTGATACTTTAATCATGGCGGACTCATCGCAGATAATTTTAAACCACGATAAGAAAGATAATTTTATTCATGCCAAAATATTTATCGTTGGCTCTAACTGCTTCATCAATGGATCTGGGCTAAAGGGAAAAGATGGTGTTAAGGGAGTAGATGGAACCGAAATGGTAAGCCCCTGCCGGCAAGGCGGTATTGGGAAGGATGGTTCAATAGGCCTGAATGGCAGATCGGGCAATACGCTATTTATTTATTCTGATGATATTCAAATTAAAGGATCACTTACTATTAACTTGAATGGAGGCGATGGGGGTGACGGAGGCGATGGCGGTCATGGTGGCGGAGGCGGACCGGGCACACGCGTTTGTGCGGGTGGCGATGGTGGACTGGGCGGCAATGGTTCGAGAGGCGGCAATGGTGGTGATGGTGGTAGCCTGACCATAGAGTGTAAGCGTTGTCCTGATTTACAAGTTTGGTTAGGAGGTAGATTACAGATAAAAAATTATGGCGGGTTTGGTGGTTTAGGAGGCGAAGCTGGCCGGGGCGGCCTCACAGGATTGGGTCCCGTTAAGGATGGTAAAAATGGCATTCGTGGGTATCATGGGGAAGAAGGGGAAGTGGGGAAAAACGGAGCCATTGCATTCAACAAGAAATAGAATGAAAAAAAGATGGATATATGCACCCATGCCTTCGCCTCAGGAAGTAGAAGGGCTTAGTAATTCCATCAATATAAACCCGCACCTATCGGCCGTGTTGTGGCAACGGGGTATCCGTGATTTTGATTCTGCCAGAACTTTTTTTCGCCCCACGTATGATCAGTTGCACGATCCGTTTCTACTTAAAGATATGGATCGTGCCGTGCAACGATTAAAAGAGGCGATTGATCAAAACGAAAAAATTCTCATCTATGGCGATTATGATGTGGATGGTACAACATCGGTAGCCTTGGTTTACAGTTATCTAAAAACATTTTACTCAGACTGTAGCTATTACATCCCCGATCGATATGCCGAGGGTTATGGCGTATCAGAAGCGGGTATACTTTGGGCCGAGGAAAATAAATTCTCATTAATAATTGCTCTTGATCTGGGCATCAAAGCGTCAGATATGGTAACGCTGGCTAAGCATAAGGGAATAGATTTTATTATTTGTGATCATCACTTACCGGGAGGAGAGATTCCAAATGCCGTTGCTGTGCTTGACCCCAAACGCGAAGATTGTCAATATCCCTTTGAAGAATTAAGTGGCTGTGGCCTGGGGTTTAAACTAATCCAGGCATTTGCACAGAAATTTCGAAACGTGGAGGAGGTGTATGAATACCTCGATCTGGTTGTAGTCAGTATTGCGTCTGATATCGTTCCGATTAGTGGCGAGAACAGAATACTGGCGTATTTTGGATTAAAAAAGCTAAATCAGAATCCGAGGCCGGGCCTAAAGGCATTAAAGGAAATTGCAGCTATTAAAGCTGACCTCGACATTTCTGGGATTGTTTTCACCTTGGGACCTCGCATCAATGCAGCTGGCCGGGTGGCGCATGCCGAGGGTGCTGTAGAGCTTTTGATTGCAAGCAGCGAAACCGAGGCAAATCAGTTAGCAGAGAAGATAAATGCTAAAAACGATCTCCGTAGAGAGTTTGACTTAAGTATTACTGAGGAGGCAATTGCTATGGTTGAAAGCGATGAAACCTTGCGTAATGCTAAATCGACCGTACTTTTTAAAGAGACCTGGCACAAGGGAGTAATTGGCATAGTTGCTGCACGATGTGTTGAAAAATTTTACCGCCCTACTGTGATCCTGACAGAATCCAATGATAAAATAACCGGCTCAGCGCGAAGTGTTAAAGATTTCGATCTTTATGAAGCACTGTATAAATGCAGTGACTTACTGGAAAAATTTGGGGGGCATAAATATGCGGCCGGCCTCACGCTGGACCGAAGTAAGCTACTTTCGTTTCAGGAACGATTTGAAGAAGTCGTGTCCGCCTCACTTACCGAAGAGATGCGCACGCCCATTATACAAATTGATGTGCCCATTCAGTTTGATTTGATGACAGCAAAATTTAATGAGGTGCTTAAGCAGATGGCACCCTTTGGACCTGATAATCCTAAACCAGTATTCGAAGCGCGCAATGTTTTTTTAATGAATTCGCTCTCTTCCTTTAAAGAGAAACATCTGCGGTTTTTAGCAGGACAAGCAGGCAACGAAGCCGTGTTTAATGCGGTTGCTTTTGATTTAATGGAACATTACGAACGCATAGAATCGGGTGCGTATTTTAGAATAGCGTTTACGTTAGAAGAAAATACGTTTAATGGTATCACCACCCTTCAACTACGAATTAAGGATATCAAATTTGAATAATATGATCTTGCGAGCCGAAAACCTTATTAAGCGATATAAGAAGCGCACCGTGGTGAACAACGTATCGGTGCATGTTTCGCAAGGCGAGATTGTAGGCTTGCTGGGCCCCAATGGAGCAGGTAAAACAACAAGCTTTTACATGATTGTGGGTTTGATAAAACCCAACGATGGTACCATCTTTCTTGATGACGAGAACATTACCGATTTACCGATGTATCAACGGGCAAAAATTGGAATCGGCTATCTGGCCCAAGAAGCATCGGTTTTTAGAAAACTTACGGTGGAGGAAAACATAATGGCCCCGTTAGAAATGCGGAACATTCCCAAGAAAGAACGAAAGGAAAAAGTAGAAAAGCTCCTGGAAGAATTCAGTTTAACCCATGTGCGGAAAAACCTGGGCATGGTATTGTCGGGGGGCGAACGCAGACGAACCGAAATTGCCCGAGCATTGGCTGTTGATCCAAAATTTGTTTTGCTTGACGAACCCTTTGCCGGTGTAGATCCCATCGCGGTAGAAGAGATCCAGGGAATTGTGGGTCGATTAAAAAAGAAAAATATTGGAATCCTTATAACCGATCATAACGTGGATGAAACGCTTTCCATAACTGATCGTGCTTACCTGATGGTGGAAGGCAAACTTTTTAAAGCGGGTACCGCGCAAGAACTTGCCGATGATCCTTTGGTTCGTAAAGTATACCTGGGCCAAAACTTCCTACTTAGAAGAAAGATTACCAACCCAGAATAATTGATTTTTGGTAATCGAACCGGCTACTCCTATTTTTGACGTAATACATGCAAATCCTTAATTCCATTCTTACCTGGGTTATGAGAAAGCGGATCCATCAGATCGAGCTTTTCATGAAATATCCGTATGACGTACAGGATGAAGTATTAAAACGACTAATCAATACAGCTCGCTATACGGAGTTTGGTCAAAAGTATGCGTTTGATGACCTCCTCAATTATGAAGACTTTAAAAGGCGCGTACCAATTCATACCTACGAACAAATATTCCCGTACATTGAGAGAGCCATGCGTGGTGAGCAAAACTTGCTTTGGCCTTCTGAAGTAAAATGGTTTGCCAAGTCAAGCGGAACAACGAATGCACGAAGTAAATTTATTCCCGTTACCACCGAGGCATTGGAAGAGTGTCATTTTAAGGGAGGAAAAGATTTACTTTCCATTTATGTTAACAATAATCCTGAAACAAGAATCTTTTCGGGCAAAGGGTTAGGCGTTGGTGGCAGTTCGCAGGTCAATGAATTTGATCCCACTTCTACCTCCTATTATGGCGATGTATCAGCGGTGATAATTCAAAACCTTCCCCCGTGGGCTGAATTTATTCGCACGCCAAGTTTAGAAGTTGCCCTGATGAATAACTGGGAAGAAAAAATTGAACGTTTGGCGCGCGAAACCATTGGGGTAAATGTTACACACATTGCTGGTGTACCAACGTGGACGATTTTGCTACTGCAACATATATTGGCCCTCGAAAAGAAATCATCCGTAATGGAAGTTTGGCCCAACCTGGAAGTATTCTTTCACGGAGCCATCGCTTTTAAACCTTACAAAAATCTTTTCAAGTCTATTATCCCCAGCGATCAGATGAAGTACTGGGAGACGTATAATGCAAGCGAAGGGTTTTTTGGAATTCAGGATCAAAGTGATTCTGAAGACCTGTTGCTTATGCTTGATTATGGCGTGTTTTACGAATTTATTCGGGTGGAGGATTTAGATAAGGAATATCCGGAAGCGTTGCCGTTAGCCGAAGTAGAGGTAGGAAAGAATTATGCTATGGTAATAACGACTAATGCCGGATTGTGGCGTTACAACATTGGCGATACCGTTAAGTTTACAAGTATCTCCCCGCATCGAATTCGAATCAGTGGGCGCACCAAGCATTTTATGAATGCGTTTGGCGAAGAGATAATTATTGAAAACGCTGAGATGGCCATCACCAAAGCATGCGAACAAACCGGAGCGGTGATCGACAATTTTACTGCGGCTCCTATCTATCTTGAAAAATCAAAGCAAGGGGGGCACGAGTGGATTATTGAATTCAAAAAAACGCCCAATGATTTGAATGAGTTCAAGCACGTGCTTGATAAAACCTTACGGGAAATTAATTCTGATTACGATGCCAAGCGCGCCCATGACATTGCGCTTGTTGCCCCAACCGTCCATTCGGTAGCCGAAGGCACCTTCTATAATTGGATGAAAAAGCGTGGGAAGCTTGGTGGACAAAACAAAGTGCCCCGCTTAAGTAATTCCCGCGAGTTTGTTGATGATATACTTGCGATGATTGCCTCTGTGTGATTATCTTTTGATGTTTTTAAATTACTACCTCACCCCCGTCCCCTCTCCAGAGGAGAGGGGTGAATGAATTTAACCCAACCTTTATGACCAGAAGAATCCAAATTTTTTTCTTACTCATCTTCTTTAGCACACTTGCATTTGCACAGAAAAAGCCAATTGTAGCTTCTGATTTACTGAAGATTGCTACAACCAGCCAACTTCAAATCTCCCCGGATGGATCAAAGGCTATTATGGTTGTTAATCGTAAGGCGATAAAGAACGAGAATGAGTATTACTACACACGGCAATTATACATGACCGATCTGATTAACCCTGGAGAGCCGGTTCAGTTAACCTTTGGCGATAAAAATGATGGCCAACCGCAATGGTCACCCGATGGGAAACAAATTCTTTTTGTCCGTACCGATGGCGAAAAATCCCAGTTATGGATTTTGCCATTGAGTGGAGGCGAAGCACATGTTATCACCAAAGCCGAATACGGTACAAGTAATCCACGTTGGTCGCCCGATGGAAAGAAGATTCTATACTCATCCAGTATTCCATTTTCTTTAATTGATTCAAAGACTCCGTGGGTTTATGAGCGCCCGGGCCGGGTTCAGGGTGACGAGCCTAATTTTAAAGCGATGAAGGCGGATGAACGTAAAAAAGTTGTAAACAGTCCCGATGGATCGTTGGAGGAAGTGCGTGCCTGGCTTGCAAAAAACACATTTGAGAGTAACCCGCGGGTTTTGATTCGTCAGAATTTGCAAGGCGAGAACAACCTTCAACCCGAAGAAAATTTCTCGCACTTGTTTGTTCATACGGTTGGCTCCGAGGAAAAGGATCTTCAGCTCACGCAAGGATTTCAGGATTATCAATCAGCCGATTGGTCACCTGACGGTAAAACGATTATTTGTGATTCAAGGGTTTATAAAATTCACCCGGATAGAGAACGTGAAAGTGATTTGTGGAAAATTGATGTAGCCACCAAAACAGCCAAAGAATTTTTAACCTGGTCTGGGTATAGTGTTTCGAATCCATCCTACTCAACCGATGGTGTAACGATTTCATTTTATGCTACCCCGATTGAAAATCATCATGCATCCCAAAATCAATTGGCGGTTGTCGCATCTGCTGGAAGTAAGCCTACTATTCTTACCGCAGCGTTTGATCGCGATATTAGCGAGCACGCCTGGTCTGCGGATAGCAAGACCATCTACTTCGTATCTCAAACCGAAGGCGATATTCCTTTGTTTAGTGTTTCCGCTAAGGGCGGAACGGTTTCAAAAATATTTGGAAACGACAACGGCATAAATGATTTTGATTTACAAGGCGACAAAGTTGTGTTTTCTCTAACGGAAACAAAAAATCCATGGGAAGTACACTTACTAAATCTGAAAGACAAATCAACCCGGCAGCTTACGCGATTAAATGAAGCGTGGTTGAAAGATAAATCGATAAGCTACCCGAAGGAGTACACCTTCAATCGGCCGGATGGAACAAAAATTCAGTATTGGGTACAAGAACCCATGGGCAGAAAAGAAGGAACTAAGTATCCAACTATTCTTAACATTCATGGGGGACCATCAGCCATGTGGGGGCCTGGTGTTTTTTCTATGTGGCATGAATATCAATTAGAAAATAGTTGGGGCTATGGGTTGGTGTATTGCAACCCAAGAGGTAGTGGCGGCTATGGTGATAAGTTTAAGAAAGGAAACTTTAAAGATTGGGGCACAGGCCCTGCCGGGGATATTCTCTCCTCGCTGGATGAAGCCATGAAGAAGCATGCGTGGATTGATAAAGATCAATTGTTTGTTGAAGGCGGAAGTTATGCCGGGTATATGGTAGCCTGGATTGTTGGCCACGACAATCGGTTTAAAGCAGCAAACGCGCAGCGCGGTGTCTATGAGCTAACCACCTTTATGGGCGAAGGAAATGCGTGGAGTTTAGTGCCCGATCATTTTGGTGGCTATCCATGGCAGAAGGAAGCCAAAACATTATTAGATTCGGAATCACCTCTTACTTATGTAGATAAAATAAACACCCCGCTACTAATTATTCATGGCGATCTGGATTTAAGAACGGGAGTGATACAGTCAGAAATGCTTTATAAAAGTTTGAAGATTTTGAATAAGCCGGTAGAATACATCCGGTATCCTAAAGAAGGCCATGAGTTAACCCGAAGCGGAAACCCGGGCCGGATGATGGACCACATGTTGCGCGTGATAGAATTTTTTGAACGCTACACAAAACATCCTGAACCAGCACCGGCTACAGTGAAGTAGTGCTCGATCAATTTTTTTTGAAAATATTTATAGATTGAAAACAAACCGACAAGTATATGATAGTAGAAGTTAACACCGACAGACACATTGAAAGTAGCGAAAGACTTATTGACTACTGTAAATCAACACTAGAGGCTGAACTGGATCGCTTTAGTGAAAACATTACTCGTATTGACGTGCATTTTAGTGATCAAAATGCTGAGAAGGGTGGCGATGATGACAAGCGCTGCCTTATTGAAGTGAGACTAAAAGGTTTAAAACCGGTAACCACAAGCAACAACGCATCTAATATTGACGATGCCTTAAGTGGGGCTATCGATAAGATGGTTACCGTGCTGGATACTGCGCTGGCCAAACAACGTAATAGATAAGTGCTTTAGGGAGAGTTTCAAAAGTCATTAGTTAAGGAAGAGGCTGTCTCAAAAGTCTTGCTGTCATCGCGGCCTTGAGCCGCGATCTGCATTTTAGCGCATATGGTTGGGATGCCGTAAGCGCCCCTGAAGTTGGGCCATTTGAAAGTTGAATAATAAAGTTCAATTTTAAAATGGTTATTATGAAGAAGTCAAAATTCACAGAAACACAGATTGTAAAAGCGATTCAGGAACATGAAGCCGGTCGCAAGGCAGAAGACATCTGCCGGGAGTTAAGTATCATATAAAATTAAATTGGACTATGCGAATCTATAGTCCAAGTAAACAATAGCTCAGATGAGTGTAATTAATGCTATCCGGTGTAAACAAATTTATCGGACGCTCTCCGTGGTTAAGCGAGGCACTCTCTTTGTGAAGTGAAGAGTAAACTTGCTTCACTATCTGTTAGCAAGGAGATTTAATGAAGATGAGAGAAGGTAAGTAATCCAATCCATTCGGGTTTTGTACTACTCCACGTAAAGCACCAATCCCTTTAAATATTCTCCTTCTGGATGATACAAGGAAACCGGATGATCGGCTGGCTGCGATAGACGATGCAATATTTTTATGTTGCGGCCCGCTTGAATACCTGCCGACACAACGGTATCGTAAAACAGTTGGCGATCTACCACTTGCGAACAGGAGAAAGTAAAAATTATTCCACCCGACTTAATCATCTTCATCGCTTCTGCATTCAAACGTTGATAACCTTTCATAGCTTGGTGCCGGGCTTCTTTGTGTTTGGCAAAAGCAGGGGGATCTAGAATAATTAGATCGTAGGCATCCTTTTTGTCTTTCAGAAAATCAAACGTATCCTCCGTAAAGCATTCGTGAACAGAAGGATCGAATCCGTTAAGCGATAAATTCTTTCGGGTTAAGACAATCGCTTTTTCGGAAGCATCTACTGAGTGAACAAGTTTGGCCTCATTTTGCAGGGCATAGACTGAAAACCCTCCGGTATAACAAAATGTATTTAACACGGTTTTCCCTTTTGCCAGTTCCCCCAGCAACTTTCTGTTCTCCCGCTGATCAAGAAAAAATCCGGTTTTCTGACCTTCTTCCCAATCCACAAAAAATTTGTTGTCATGTTCCATGATGCTATGTGGAACCGCAGCCATTCCTAACAGATATTCACTTTCAGATTTTTCGCTAAGCGATTTATAATACACAGCCGAAAGATTGAATTGTTTGTTGGTAAGCGTATCCTTAATGGCTTCTGCAATAATGTTTTTGTCTCGCTCCATACCAGCCGAGTGTGCCTGAATGATAGCTACATCGTGATACATATCAACAATTAATCCGGGCAAACCATCACCTTCGCCATGGATCAACCGATATGAATTGGTAAATTCAGAGATAACCTGCGTGTCAACACGCTGATCTAAGGCATGTTTAATCTTATCGTGATAAGCTGAAATGGATGGCGCTGTTGTGCCAAAGAAAATGACTCGTACGGTTATCGTTCCCTTTTGATAGTGACCAAAGCCAAGAGTAGCTTTTTTTGTATCCTGTACTTCTACCCAATCGCCATCTATTAAATCTTCTGATGCGGATTGAATGGCACCGGAGAATATCCAGGGATGAAATCTCTTTATAGAGTGATCACGGCCTTGTTTTAAAGTAATAATGCCTTTAATTTTCACGGTTTGTATCTATAAGTTTGCTTGACAAAACGTAAAGTTACTTAATATATTTAGCCGTTAAATCTTGATTGACCGTTATGAGAAACCTTGGACTTTTGATTTTACTGGTAGGAACATTTTTATCCTGCTCAGATAACTCCCGCTCAGCGGGGAATGAACCGATAGAGATTGCAGGTATTCCGCCAGGGGCTGTAAAGGAAGAATTTGCCGATGTACCCGGATTGGTAAAAGTATCCGTGAATGATAACAGCGGAAAAATTATTGCTCAGGGACTTTATCTCAATCAAAAAAGAGCGGGCTCGTGGATTGAGTACAGCGCAACAGGCAAAATAAAATCCCTAACAACGTATGTGGATGGAAAGAAAGAAGGCACGATGGTTGAGCTTAATGAATCGGGTCAATTACTGCGGCAGAGTAACTTCCATAACGATTTGCAAGAGGGCGAATACAAGGAGTTTAACTACGGCACAATAAAAGAAGAGCGATTTTATAAACAGGGCAAATTAGAAGGCACTGCAAAAATATTTTATGCCGATGGAAAGCTTATGGAAGAGGGTCTTTATACGAATGGGGTACGCGATGGGGTTTCAAAATGGTACGATCAGCAGGGAAATATGACCATTGAATATGAATACAAAGCAGGGGTTTTAATCAAAAAATGAAAATTTGTCAGTAAAAAGTGAACCAAAATCGGTCAACCAGTCGTTTTAATACCACTGGCATATCTATTGAACTTTGAGGATGGTGTTGCGTAGAACGAGAATACTCTCAGCATTAATTAAACTACAAACAACCGAGGCGCATCCTGCTTTGGTTAACTATTTTTTAAAATAAATTTTTATATCTATGAAACGATTTGGAACATTTTTGTTGGCTGCAGTAATGGGGAGTATGATAACCCTGGTGGCCTCACAATGGTTTATGAAGGATTTGCAACCAGGCGTTAAGATTGAACACTTCAGTGGTGTACCCACTTCGCAGGTTGCGTATCAGGTAAATGAACAAGGACAAGTTGTGCCGCTGGATTTTACCGGCACAGCAGAACGAGTGACAAAAGCAGTAGTGCATATTCGATCAACACAGGAAAGCGCACCTGCAACGAATGAACAGATTCCGGAGCAATTCCGTCAATTCTTTTTTGACAACCCGAATGAAAGTCAAGGACCCAGACAAAGTTCTGGCTCGGGGGTTATAATTAATAAGGACGGATACATCGTTACTAATAATCACGTGGTTGAAGGAGCCGATATGGTTCAGGTTACCTTAAATGACAACCGGGAGTTGGTAGCAGAGGTGATTGGCGTGGATCCAGATACAGACCTGGCGGTTATCAAAGTAAATGCAAAAGATCTTCCTTACCTGGCCTTTGATGATTCGGATCAAACGAAAGTTGGGCAGTGGGTACTGGCGGTCGGTAATCCGTTCAATTTAAATTCAACAGTAACGGCTGGTATTATCAGTGCAAAAGGTCGTGATATAAACATAATTAATTCCGGTAACCCGGGAGTTAATGGTCAGCCCGGAGCACGCACGGCCATTGAATCTTTCATTCAAACCGATGCAGCAATTAATCCTGGTAACAGTGGTGGAGCGTTGGTTGATTTGAACGGGGGACTAATAGGGATCAATACGGCTATTGCCAGCCCTACCGGATCTTATTCGGGATATGGCTTTGCTGTGCCATCAAACATTGTAAGTAAAATCACAGAAGATTTAATAGGATTTGGAATGGTGCAGCGTGGCTGGATGGGTGTTGAGATACGAAATGTAGATAATACGTTAGCCAAGCAAGAAGACCTTGACGTTAATGAAGGGGCTTACATCTCAGGTTATGGGGCAGAAGAAAGTAAAAGTGCCGCCAAAGAGGCTGGCTTAAAGCCCGGGGACGTAGTTACAAAAATTGATGATGCCCCTATCAAGTCAAGCTCGGCCCTGATTGAGTATGTTGGACGTAAGAGACCGGGTGACAAAATTGAAGTAACGGTAGACCGCAACGGCAAAACGCTGGTTATGCCGGTTACATTAAAAAACAGAGAGGGAAATACTTCCATGAGTAAGCGGGAAGAAAAACCAGAAGTAGCAGCTTTGGGTATTGAATTAGAAGATCTAGATAGCAAAGTACTAAAGCGGCTGGAACTGCCCCAGGGGGTTAAGGTTAAAGCACTGCTAAGCACTAAGCTGAAGCGAACCGGAATGAAAGAAGGTTTTATCATTACCCATATCGATGACGTTGCGGTAAAATCGGCAAAAGAGGTAGATTCCATTATTGCCAAAAAGAAAGTTGGTGAAT
The DNA here is from genome assembly GCA_018063305.1 of Cyclobacteriaceae bacterium. Taxonomy (GTDB): domain Bacteria; phylum Bacteroidota; class Bacteroidia; order Cytophagales; family Cyclobacteriaceae; genus ELB16-189. The sequence goes on along the minus strand of JAGPBO010000012.1, from coordinate 17,211 downwards.
TAATTACCTTCGCGGGTGTTTACGAAGACTATCCGCGTGAGTATATTTATGCATTACGTATGTAAAACTAAACCCTGAAGTGAATGAGAAAATTGTTTAAAAAAGGTGAGCGCGTCCGCAGCAAGATTGACGGAAAAGTGATGGAAGTGCTCAAGTACTTAAAGTCAAACCTCGTAGAAGTGAAATGGTTTGACCTACAATCAAAAGAAGTACGAACAAACAAAATTAAAGAAGACAAACTATCAAAGGCTGCTTGAAAAATAAGTGCGCAGCTAAGAAGCCTTCAGAATTATTTTCTGAGGGCTTTTTTTATGGATACTACGAACGGATTCCAATCGATGTATTACAATGTGTAACTTGCGCTTTGTTATAAGGGAACACAAAATACAAGCACTATCAAAAAATTCGATATCCCCGCCTACTACCGATCTTCCATTACCGGTAAGATCAAGGAATCCCGCAGAATTAAAGATCTGCGCAAGCAGGATTTTGCCCCAGCTATTCTGGATTTAGGATCGGTACAGTTTATTCTTGCCCGCCATTTTGGCTTTTGTTATGGTGTGGAAAACGCTATTGAAATCAGCTACCGTGCCTTGGAAGAATCCGTAGGAAAAAAAGTGTATCTGTTAAGTCAGATGATCCACAACCAGGAAGTGAATGAGGATCTGGTAAGTCGTGGAATTAAATTTATTATGGATACCGATGGCAGCCAGTTTATTCCCTGGGAAGAAATAACAAAAGAAGATGTTGTTATTATACCGGCATTTGGCACCACGTTGGAAATTGAAAACTTGCTACTTGATAAAGGAGTAGAGGTTCAAAAATATAATACAACCTGCCCGTTTGTAGAGAAAGTCTGGAATCGTGCCGAGAAATTAGGAACGGATAAGTATACCATCATTATCCATGGCAAACCAAAGCATGAGGAAACCAAGGCTACTTTTTCGCACAGCGCCCATAACGGAGCATCTATTATTGTGCGCGATATGGAAGAGGCGCAAAAGCTTAGCAATTACATTTTAGGCAACAAGTCGCGTGCTGAGTTTTATGAAGAATTTGCCGGACGATATTCAACCGGATTTGATATAGATCTTCATCTGCAGCGGGTTGGCGTTGTTAATCAAACCACCATGCTGGCCTCAGAGACCCAAAGCATTGCGGATTTTTTCAAACAGATTATGGTGTCAAAATACGGAAGTGAAAACGTAAAGCAGCATTTTGCTGATACCCGCGATACACTTTGTTATGCGACCAACGACAATCAGGATTCTACCTATCAACTTCTCGAATCGGATGCCGACCTGGCAATCGTAGTAGGGGGTTATAATAGTTCGAACACGAGCCACATTGTAGAATTGTGCGAGCGCAAGTTTCACACCTATTTTATTAATTCAGACACGGAGATAAAATCAAAAACAGAAATTCATCACTACAATTATGAACGTAAGCAAAAGCTAATAACGCATGAATTTCTACCAGATAAACAACCCGTAAAAATTATCCTTACGAGTGGAGCTTCTTGCCCCGATACGTTGGTCGATCGAGTTTTATTAAAACTTGCTGGATACTTTCCTGAAGCAAAGTCGGTTGAAGAAGTTTTAAAGGAGTTTTAAGACTTACGTAATCTGTATTTTTAAGGAATGAAAAAGCTACTCCTACTATTTATTCTGGTGGCAACATCGGTAGCCGCATTTAGTCAGGAGCCGGTTGATTCCATAAAGATTTTAAACGAAGTTACCATTCGTGCCTATGAGGCCGATCGTCCGTTACTGGAAGTGCCGGCATCAATTGGGTTAGTTTTTAAAAGTGATTTAGATCGGTTTAGTAATACATCGCTTGTGTCTGCAGTTAATGCCCTTCCGGGAATCAGAATGGAGGAGCGCTCTCCGGGAAGTTATCGGTTTTCTATTCGCGGCAGTTCCTTGCGGTCTCCCTTCGGTGTGCGAAATGTAAAAGCATACTGGAATGAACTTCCCATCACGGACCCTGGAGGAAATACTTATTTGAATCAATTCGATGCAAATTCGATAGAGCAAATAGAAATTATTAAAGGACCGGGGTCAAGCATTTATGGAGCGGGCACGGGAGGTGTTTTGTTACTTAAATCACCAACAACAAAAAAGGAGAACACCCTTACGGGATCATGGGTCAGCGGAAGCTATGGCTTACAAAATTATCAATTGGCTCTTAACCAAGGAAATGATAAAACGAGTCATTACCTCGGCTATCAGCATCAAGAGATCGATGGATACAGAGAACAAACCCGAATGGTGCGCGATCTGATCAACAGCACATTTCGTTTTGCCGTTTCAGATAAAGAAGAATTAGAGACTGCGATTTTTTATACCGATTTATATTACGAGACTCCGGGTGGCCTTACACAATTGGAATATGAAAGTGATCCACAACAGGCCCGACCCGGCACGGGTACACAGCCCGGAGCAGTGGAACAGCAAGCAAGCGTAGCGTTGAAATCATTTTATGCGGGCGTTTCGCACCAATATCATTTTTCAAAATCGTTACACAATCGGACGGGAGTTTATGGGAACTTCGTTCAGTTTAACAATGCCGCTATTCGTAATTATGAACGTAGAGCCGAGCAAAATTTTGGCGCCCGCACGGTAACGGATTATTCGTTTCAGGTAGCAAATTGGAAGGCGAAGTTATTGGGTGGAGGCGAATTTATGAATGGCTTTTCGCCTATAAAAACGTACGAGAATTTGCAGGGGTCACCCGGTTTATTGCAAAATGATGATGAAGTCAACACACTTCAATATAATATTTTTAGTCAGGCAGAATTTACTAAAGACGCTTGGGTTATAACGGGCGGGCTAAGTGTAAACTGGGTTAGCTATAAATCTTTAGAACTTTTCAACACTCCGGTAAATGAGCAAGAAGTACGTTATGATCCTATCATCACGCCACGCATAGCTTTGCTAAGAAAAATCAATGATGCGTTTTCTGTGCAAGCCAATGCAAGTTGGGGTTTTTCACCACCCACGTTAGCAGAAGTGCGACCCTCTAACACTATTTTTAATGTTACCCTGGAGCCTGAAAGAGGAATGCAAATTGAAATTGGCTCACGCGGATATTTTCTTAATAGAAAATTCTTTATTGACGCAGCACTCTATCACTTTGCTCTTGATCAAACCATTGTTGTGCGCAGAGATGTTGATGGGGCGGACTATTTTGTAAATGCTGGCTCCACGAATCAAAATGGAATGGAGCTTCTTCTTCATTGGCAACCGAGAATAAACTCAACTTTTTTATCGGGCTTTAAAATGTGGAGCGGAGTTACTCTAAATGCTTACGAGTTTAAAGATTATAGTAAAGGCACAACATCATATAGCGGTAACGCACTTACCGGAGTGCCTAAGCATGTTGTTACCGGAGGATTTGATTTGAAACTGAGCAAGGGCTTCTATGGGTATGTTACACTTAATTATACTTCGTCATTACCGTTAGATGATGCGAATACCGCTTTTGCGGATTCGTATATGTTATTGGGAAGCCGCTTGGGTTATAAAACTTCGTCTATCAATCGATTACCCATTGAGCTATTTGCCGGGGCCGATAATTTATTAGATCAAACGTATAGCTTAGGGAATGATTTAAATGCTTTTGGTGGGCGTTACTTCAATGCGGCAGCAGGCAGAAATTATTATGCCGGCATCCGGCTTGATTTTAAAGTAAAACAAGACAATTGATTTTGTCTTACCTTCACTAAGTGAAGTACTCATTTCTCGTATTCATTCTTTTTATCTCACTAGCTATTGCAACAGGCCAGTCGAACCTACGCTTTAAACGACTCACCACAGAAGAAGGAGAAGATATTTCAGGAGTTCAAAAATTCTTTAAAGATTCGCACGGCTACATTTGGATGGGATCATCTGCGTTTGATTTACTTCGCTTTGACGGGCGTAATTTTCGAAGATACTCGTACCCTCAGCTTGAAACAGATTATTTCAAGAGCACAAGAGCCTGGTTAATATTTGAAGATCTTAAAAAGAATTTATGGATTGGGACTGATGTTGGCGCGTTAATGCGGTACGATGAAAAGCTGGACCGGTTCCTTATTGTTAATGATAGCGCCACCAGTATAAAATCTCTTTTGTTTTGCCAGGTGGAGGATAAGGATGGTAATTTTTGGATTGGTTCCCTGGGCGGTGGTTTAATTCGTTACCATCCAGAGACTAAAGCGTTTACCCATTTCAAGGCTGAGGCAAACAATCCAGAGGCACTGCCGGATAACTTCATAACGGGTCTGGTCTTTGACTCATCTGGTTTATTATGGATAGGCACTACCGGAGGATTATGCAGCTATGATACACAGACTAATAAGTTTGAACGTCATCTACTTACAAATAGTAATCCATCAGATACATATCGGTACCGGGTTATCAGGAGTATGACACTCACCTCTCAAAATAAATTATACTTAAGTACTTATGGCGGCCTTCAAATTTTTGATTTGGCCACGCGCACAAGTAATCATTTAATCCACAATGATGCAGATGCTAATAGTCTGGGGTACAATTCGCTTTTTCAAGCAATCGAAAATCCGGATAGTACATTTTGGATTGCCTCCTATGGCGGAGGACTGATTCATTATGATCCGTCTACCCATAAATTTGTATCCACACTAAAAGATGAATCGAATGAAGAAAGCATATCAAACAATAATATTTTTGCGATCTATCTTGATTCTGAAGGCTTACTTTGGGTAGGCCCAGATGATAATACAATCTGCGTAAGCAACACAAGAGCCAAAAAATTTCATACCGTTACTAGCAAATCCAATAAGCCGGATGGAATCTCTAGTGGCTGGGTTCAAAGTCTTTATCAGGAAAATGATTCCATCATGTGGTTGGGCCTGAACGGGAATGGCTTGAATCGGTTTAATTTAAATACCGGAACGGCACAGAAGTTTAGTAACAATCCGAAAGATGAAAGAAGCCTGGGTCATAATTCTGTTATAGCAATTGATCAGGATAATCAGAAAAGAATTTGGGTAGGCCTTGCCGGAGGTGGGCTTAACAGGTTAGACCCCACCACAAATAAATTTACTCGTTTTGAATCAGGTAATGAAAATTCAATTAGTAATAATGCTGTCTCTGCTATGTTAGTAGATAAGGATAATTTGATTTGGATAACAACATTCAGAAGTGGCCTTTCCATTTATAATATCAATCAAAACAAATTTATTAATCTGAAGGACGACTCACTTCAAGAAAATTCGGGTATATCCTTTACCAACATTGACAATATTTTTGAACTGAATGGAAACATTTGGTTTAAAGGCATAGAGCAGCTGGTTGTTTTTGATAAAACGTACAAACAGTTTGTAAAGATTGCTTATACCGAAGGAGCTGTGACGCCCACAACCACATCTTCGTTTTTTGAAATGCAACCTTATTCGTCAACGGAGATGTTGTTATTCACCAATGACGAAATAAAAACCATTCGATATCTTAATCCGGATAGTGTTGTGCAACGCTCCGTTCAAAAGCGAATCATGGGGGATGAGTTATTCAGGTCCTTTGTCATTGATCGCCAGAATCAGGTATGGTATAACACAACGGATCGATTGGTAAAGTGGGATTTTAAGTCTGGGGATAAGCGAGTTTACTCAAAATCAGATGGAATAATTCCCAGCAGTTTAAATTCCATTTTTTTTGATAAACAAGGCCGTATTTTCTTATCAACCTTAAATGGGTTCAATTGGTTTTTTCCTGAGGAAATTATAGATGACACGGTTTCTCGAAAAATTGTGTTTACTGATTTTAAAATTTATAACAGATCAATTCCCATACAGAAGTCAGATTCTCTTACTGCGTATGCGCTACCTGCTCATATCTCTCAGGTTAAAAGTATAGACCTTGACTATCATCATACTTTTTTTTCGATTGAATTTACAGCCATGGAATTTATGGCCCAGGATAAAATTCAATACGCCTATAAGCTGGAAGGATTCGATCAGGATTGGATTCGTGTAGGCAACAGAAATTTTGCAAGCTATACCAACTTGGACCCCGGGCAGTATACTTTTCGGGTAAAAGCAACCAACCCGGATGGCTATTGGGGAAATCAAATCAAAACGTTGAGAATAACGATTAACCCACCTTTTTGGCAAACGTCATGGTTTATTGGGTTATCCATACTCTTGCTTGCATCCATTGCTTATGCAGGTCATCTTTATCGACTGGAGCAATCATTAAAGGTAGAGAGGCTTCGTAATAAGATTGCCAGCGATTTGCATGACGAAATTGGCTCCAGCCTTACGCGAATTTCACTTTACTCAGATTTGTTACAAACCGATCCCGATCAAAAAGAACGAAGGAATTACTTACTCACCATTCGGGATTTAAGCCGAGAAATCGTATCGACTATGAGTGATATTGTGTGGTCGATCGATAACAAAAACGATTCGATGGGGGCGTTGATAATCCGGATAAGAGATTCTGCAACAGAATTACTTTATCCTAAAAATATTGCATTGGATTTTTCTGTTACTAATGTTAATGAAAGCAGATTGCTTGATCCGATACTCAAACAAAATATTTATTTAATCTGTAAGGAAGCACTAAACAACGTTGTAAAACATGCTGAGGCAAGTCGGGTGAAAGTTTCTTTAATGGGTACGAGTGATTCATTTACGCTATGTATCGAAGATAATGGCTTAGGGTATAAGGAGGAAGCCCATGCAGGAAACGGAATTCGGAATATGAAAAGAAGAGCTCAGGCCATAGAGGGTGAGTTTAGCATAGAGCATTACAAAGGGACAAAAATTACAGTTCAACGTAAAGCTATTTAACCCCCATGTTTATGGGATCGAATGATAGTATTAGCTTAAGTAGTTTAGTAAAAAAATATCTATATGAAAAAGCTATTTATTTTACTCGGACTGACCTTAATGGTGCTTACCACAGTAAATGCACAATGGAATTTCTCGTTGGTTGCTGGCCCAAGCCTGGCAAACTTTAGTGGTGCCGATAAAAAATATTGGGGCGGCACGGATACTGACCCGAAAATGGTTGTTCGGTTTCAGTTAGGCGTAATCGGAGAGCGAATTATTTCGGACAAATGGATAGCGGGCGGAGGGCTTCAATTTTCAACCAAGGGAGCATCCTATGAAGGAACCACAGAATATTATGATGTAAACACAAGTTTGTTACAGACGATTTCTGTTAAATACAACAAGGTATTGAGTTATATCGATGTGCCGATCTACGTAAAGTATGTTGCCTCGCAAAAGCTTTTTCTGGTTATAGGAATTCAACCCAGTATTCTTGTAAGCGCTAAGATTAAAAATGACGAGAATGCACAAAAAGCATTTTCTTTACCTGCGAAAGAGGACGCTAAGGACTATTATGGCACGTTTGATTTTGGTTTGTTACTTGGGCCACAATATGCGATTAATGAAAAAATGTCTTTGCGATTGCTCTATAAACCAGGTCTGATAAAAATCGCTAAGGGAGAAGTATATAGTAGCGGAGGAAATACAGAAGAGAAATATTATAAAGTAATGAATAGTTTGCTTGAACTTTCCTTTATATATAGATTAAGTCAATAATGATTTTTGTAGGTATCGTTGAAGATGATGAACAAATACGGCTTGGTATTCAGACCTATCTGAATAATCAGGAAGGGTTTGTGTGTGAGCATTGCTATAATTCTATGGAGGATTTATTGGATAATCTTCAGAAGAATAATCTACCTGACGTGATGATCATTGATTTAGGCCTTCCTGGGATGTCGGGTATTGATGGAATGAAAATTTTAAAAGAGAGATATGCCACAATAGATCTGGTCGTTTTTTCTGTATTTAACGATCCTAAAAAAATCTTTGACTCGTTATGCGCAGGGGCAACGGGTTATCTATTGAAGAATACACCACTTGCGGAGGTTAAGGAGGGCATTGAACTGTTAACGCAGGGTGGTTCGCCCATGTCACCACAAATAGCCCGTAAGGTGATTGAGTTTTTTAAACCTGTAAAAAGTAAATCATCTTCCGTGCTCTCAGATAAGGAAAAAGAAATTGTGATTGGCCTAGTGGATGGATTAAGCTATAAATTGATTGCCGATCGGTTGGAAATTTCGATTGAAACGGTTCGTTTTCACATAAAAAATATTTACAGAAAGCTTCACGTACATGGAAAAGCAGAAGTGATAACTAAATCGTTGCGAGGCGAGATATAGCCACATCTTTATGGAGTAACAAAAGCACCTACTATTTTCTAATTTTGAACATAAACAGACACTAAACACCCTTTATTATGAAACTTAAATACATAGTTCCTCTTTTCTTGTTATTGGCACTCGGCACCATTTCCTCCTGCGATCTTCTAGGTAAGGCTGATGATATTTCATTTGACGCAGAATTGCCGTTGACATTTACCGTTGATGAACAAGCAGATAACCCCAACGGAAAGTCTTATACCGATTCCCAATTGTTAAATGCCAGTTCAGATCCGGATGTGGCCAAGTATGCGAGTAAAATCAAAGAATTCAAAGTAAATAGAATTACTTATCGGATTTCTGGCGCTTCTGATCCTTCAGTGTCATTCACGAACGGCTCGCTTAAAATCGTTTCTAGCGGAAAGACTATAGCCAGCGCCAGTTCGGTTAGCTTATCGAACAATGGTGAAATGGATCTTACCGCTGATACGGCCGGATTTAATGAATTAGCATCTGCCTTGCTTGGAGATAAACAGGAGATGGTTCAATTAAAAGGAACTCTTTCCAAAACACCCATTAGCTTTTCTGTTGACTTTACTTTTTATGTCACCATCACAGCCGATGCCTTGTAGAGAAATATAAATCATAAAAAAAGCTGTCAGATTTACTGACAGCTTTTTTTATTTTCTGAAGGATGAACCTCTAATTCTTTTTGAAGGAATCAAACTTATTTTCTGAAACTTTTTTTGGGAAGACGTTATCAGCAGGATTAACTTCTCCGGTTTTTCCATCAGGGTCAATTACCACGCGGGTTACTTCCTTTTCTTTAACAAAAATCTTTTTTACCTCAGTTTCGTTCAGGCGCCAAACCTCAGCGGGTATTTGCTCTACTTCTTTGGTACCATCTTTAAATGTCCACTCAATGATTACCGGAGTTACCAGACCGCCTTTATTCTTTAGAGTAATCTCATAGAGATTTTTAGATTCTAAATCTTTACGAACATCCGCATCGTTAATTCTATTTCGAAACTCGCTATAGCTTGCATCGGGTGTATTGATCATCGTAAATTCTTGTGGGCCCTTACTGAAATCAGTTGCTTTTCCTTTAGCATTGTTGCCTGTAGCCAAATCTCCTTTTTGAGTTTTAACACTTTTGTTCTCGATGTCTTTCGTTTCGGCTTTTACTTTATACCACTTCACTTCATCAAGGTCTACATCTACATTATCGACAGAATAAAACCAGCCACGCCAGAACCAATCGAGGTCAACAGCCGATGCATCTTCCATGGTGCGAAAGAAATCAGCCGGCTTGGGATGCTTAAATGCCCAACGTTGTGCGTATTCTTTAAATGCTTTATCAAATAGCTCGGGACCCATTACCGTTTCGCGAAGTAACGTGAGTGCGGCAGCTGGTTTGCCATAGGCATTGGACCCAAAATCACTGGGCAGGATGTCATCCGATTGCCACATAATGGGGCGCATCATTTCTTTATCGCCACGCATGTAGCCGGCCATCCCTTTTGGAGAACCCCAACTGATGTTGACATCGGGATATCGTTCGCGCTTCGTTTCTCTTTCAAGAAAAGAATTTAACCCTTCATCCATCCAACTCCACTGGCGCTCATCAGAGTTAACAATCATAGGAAAGAAATTATGGCCTACTTCATGAATGATAACGCCTACCATGCCTTCATACGTACGCTGCGAATAGGTGCCATCACTTTTTGGCCGGCCACCGTTGTAACAGATCATAGGATACTCCATGCCTTGATTGGCAGTGTGAACGGAATATGCTGTTGGGTAAGGATATTCAAAAGTTCGGGAAGAATAAACTTCCAAGGTATTTTTAATTGCTTTGGTAGATTCCTTGGCCCATAACGGATTTCCTTCTTTCGGATAGAGTGATTGTGCCAACGGAGTTTTATCACCTACTTTAACAGCCATCGCATCCCAGATAAATTTACGTGAAGTGGCAAAAGCAAAGTCACGCACATTCTCTGCATAAAACTCCCAGGTGCTTTTTTTCTTCGAACGTTCTTTTTCTTTCTTGCGAGCCTCTTCTTCGGTGACAATAAAGACAGGCGCATCGAATGTTTTCTTAGCGCGCTCAAAGCGTTCTATCTGTTCTTTCGTTAATACTTCCTTGGGGTTTTGCAACATACCAGTGGCTCCTACAATATGATCGGAGGGCACGGTAATGCGCACCCGATAATTTCCAAACACCAACGAAAATTCACCCTGACCCATAAACTGTTTGTTTTGCCAGCCTTCGTAATCGTCAAACACGCACATGCGCGGAAACCATTGTGCAATAGCGTAAAGCGCATTTCCATCGGCAGGAAAAAATTCGTACCCGCCACGCTCACTAAACTCCATCCGGTCTTTTTCCACGTAGCTCCACTCAACGTTAAAACTATATTTGTCACCGGTTTTAATTGCTGTAGGTAAATCAACCCGAAGCATAGTAAAATTGATTGAGTAAGAAAGATCTTTTCCGGTTGCAGCGTCTCTTACTGATTTTATTTTAAAACCACCATCATACCCATAGGTATCGGATGCCAACGGGAAAAACTTTACCGGAATAGAATCGCGCACGCGGTTTGTTTCGGTTTTATCGGTCATGTTTCCCTTCGCTAAATTATTTTGATCCAATTGCAACCAGAGGTAACGTAAAACCTCAGGCGCATTGTTGTAATAAGTTATAGTTTCCCGACCTGTGATTAACTGCGTGTCTTCATTTAGCTCTACCGCTATCTCATAATCGGCACGTTGCTGCCAGTAATTAGTGCCGGGCGCCCCGGAGGCCGAACGATAGCTGTTAGGAGTCGGTAATTTTTGGTCAAGTTGCTCAAATTTACCTTGCCAGTTTTGTTGAGCCCAAGTTGAGAAACCAATTGACAGAAAGAAAAAACTTAAAATAATATACTTCATGAGAAGGAGTTAAAAAATTCAACGGACAAAATTAGAAAAGCCAGTGAAATACTCTTCCACTGGTTAATCATATAATCTTAGTATTCCCGATAAAGGAACACTACAAAAGGACTATTTGCCTTTTTTCTTCAATTCACTAAACTTATCAGGCTGAGTAACTTTTGGAAAAACATTGTTTTCAATGCTGATATCGGCTGTTTCCTTCAGCGGGTCAATGACTACATTAACTACTTCTTTGTCTTTCGCAAAAACTTTTGTTATGCGGGTTTCATTTAAACGCCAGATTTCGGCTGGAAGTCTTTCAATTTCTTTACTTCCGTCTTTAAATGTCCATTCAATGATTACTGGCATAATTAATCCGCCTTTGTTTGAAAGCGTGATTTCGTAAAAATTCTTTGTTTCCATTTTTGAAATCATAGACTTGTCATCTAACCGATTTTCAAATTCGCCATACATCCGGTTATCGGTAGGCATTACGCTAAAATATTGTGGACCTTCGCTGAAATCGGCTGGCTTCTTGCCATCATTTTTAGCGGCAAGGTCGCCTTTGGTGGCTGTCTTCGTTTTGTTTTCAAGCGTTGTTTGATCTTTGCGTACTTTAAACCACTTCACAGCATCTAACGACACATCGCAATTGTCGGTGGTGTAAAACCAACCGCGCCAAAACCAATCGAGATCAACAGCTGAAGCGTCTTCCATAGTACGGAAAAAATCAGCTGGCTTTGGATGTTTAAATGCCCAGCGTTCTGCATATTCTTTAAAGGCCTGATCGAATAACTCCGGTCCCATTACGGTTTCGCGTAATATGTTGAGTGCCGTAGCACATTTCGCATACTGCTCATTTCCAAAATTAGAACGCACTACCGATTCGGAATTAACCATTAATGGGCGCTGTAATGTAGGGCCGCCTTTCATATAAGGAACAATATTGGCAGCAGGGCCCCTGCCTATCGGTTTATCCGGATAGTTTTCTACCTCGGTGCGATACTGAACGAACGTATTTACACCTTCATCCATCCAAGTCCACTGGCGCTCGTCATTATTAATAATCATAGGGAAGAAATTGTGTCCTACTTCATGGATAATAACACCAATCATTCCCCACCTTACGCGATCGGAAACTGTACCGTCAGCATTGGGTCTACCAAAGTTGAAGCAAATCATCGGGTACTCCATGCCCAGCGAGGCAGCATGTACGGAGGTTGCCTGTGGATATGGATAGTTTAGAGAATACTTTGAATAAGTAACAATGGTGTGCTTAACGGCAAGCGTTGATTCCTGTTCCCAAAGGGGATTACCTTCCTTGGGATAATACGACATAGCCAATGGTGTTTTATCGCCCACTTTTACAGCCATAGCATCCCAGATAAACTTACGGGATGTGGCAAATGCAAAATCGCGAACATTTTCGGCTGCGAATCGCCAGGTTTTCTTTGCTGTTGATTTTGATTTTTCGCGCTGCATGGCTTCTTGCTGAGTACAAATGACTACCGGTTTATCAAACGTAGTTTTAGCTTTTTCAAAGCGCGCATATTGTTCTGCAGTCAGTACTTCTTTCAGATTTTGCACCATACCGGTTCCGCCCACAATATGATCGGCCGGCACAGTAAGGTTAACCTGATAATCGCCAAAGGCTAATGTAAATTCTCCCTGACCCAAAAACTGTTTGTTCTGCCAGCCATTAACATCATCGTACACACACATGCGTGGAAACCATTGTGCAATAATGTAGAGATAGTTGTCTTCTTGCGGAAAGTATTCCATGCCACTGCGTCCATCATTGGGTGTTACGCCTTTCATGCGGTCGTTAATTTTAAATGACCACTCTACAGAAAATGACATTTTTTGTCCGGCTGCCAGCGCCTTCGGCAAATCAATACGCATCATGGTTTGATTGATTGTGTAAGGAAGAGCTTTACCCGAAGCATCTTTAACAGATTTGATTTTGTGTCCACCGTCAAAATCATAGAGATCAACCGTAGCCGCCATGGATTTAGCATCGATAGAATCTTTTACAGAATTGTTGGCAGTTTTGGCCGTGTTGTTTCCTTTTGCATTAATATTTTGATCGAGTTGCAACCACAGGTACGTGAGAGCATCGGGTGAATTATTAAAGTAGGTTATCACTTCTGAGCCGGTAATGCTTTGATTCTGATCATTAAGCTCGGCATCAATCGCGTAGTCAGCTTTTTGTTGCCAGTATTTGACACCCGGTGCGCCCGAAGCCGAACGATATTCGTTTGGTGTGGGCAGTTGCTGGCCGAGTTGCTCAAATTTGCCTTGCCAGCCTTGCGCGGCTAAAGGCCCCGCAACTACGAGTAGAATGAAAGAGAGAATTAATTTATTCATAACAGTATTTTAGTGTTCAAAAATAGACAGGGTTTTTTAAAAGGACACAATCACTTGTCAACAAACCACTCAAAAACGATCCACGCTTATGACGGCTTCGGGTTTCTAAGTTCCTCACTGTCCCGCGTGCCGTAACAAACGATAAAAACTAAACTTTGAAGAGGAATTGATTTTTATCAGCATAAAATTTTGCCTATCAATACTACAAACTTTATTCAATAAAAATCTGAAAGTGAAGTAAAACCAAAATTCAATGATTTACTTCGCTAAACGAATAGTTGAGCAACGGTTATGGGTGTTGCAAGCAGTTTTTACTCTGGAAATAAATTTCTTATTTCTGTTGCCAATTTGGCAACATTTCCCTCTGAGTTTCCTATTGAAATATATTTGATAATTCCATTTTGATCAATTACAAAACTTTTTGGAATAGCTCCTGTTGCATATTTATCCCAAATTTCTTTAGTCGGGTCAATTCCCACATTAAAATTAACTCCGTATTTTTTCATCTTCAACATTTTTTGCTCAACTTTTTCTTTGCTTTCTCCTATAGATATTGCTATCAAAACAAAATTTTTATCTTTAAAAGGCTCAAGTATTTTTTCTGGAAATTCTGCGAATTCCATTAAACAAGGCGCACACCAAGTAGCCCAATAGTTTACAAGAATCACTTTACCTTTCAAATCCGAAAGATTAATTTTTTCTCCCTTAATCATTTGGACTGTAAATTCAGTTGCTGAATCATTAATGTTCAATTTCACTTCATTTGTGTGATTTTTCTCTATACTGGTTTTATTGTCATTTGAATTTGATCGATTTTGCAGTTCTGCTTTTTCTTTTTCGGTCAACAAGTCCACAATGATTATAAATTCACTGTCGCCAATTTTATCGCCAAATTTTTTCTTAAGTTCATTTAGTTTGTCTTCCGTTACACCTTTATTTATAGCTTTAATAGAACCTTGCTTTTCAAACTCTCCAAGTTTTTCTTGAGTTATAATCTTATTATTGGCGATGATTACGTATTCAGGTTTTTTTATATCTGTTTTTTGAGCAAATACAGTGAATCCAGAAAGCACAAGAATTAATACAATGAATTTTTTCATAATGTTCTCTCGTAATTCTCCTCAAGAATTGATTGAGTTCGGTTAATTTGTTTTCTTTTTTAATTCATCAAACTTACTCGGTTGAACTACACGGGGGAACATGTTGTCCCCGATGTTAATATCAGCGGTTTCTTTTAAGGGATCGATAACAACGTTTACCACTTCTTTATCTTTCTCAAACACCTTGGTAACTTTTGTTTCGTTAAGTCGCCAGATTTCAGCAGGTAAACGCTCAATCTCTTTGCTGCCATCTTTGTATGTCCATTCAATAATAACGGGCATAACCAATCCGCCTTTGTTTGTAAGGGTTATTTCATAGAAGTTCTTGTTCTCCATTTTAGCAATCACGGCCTTATCATCGAGTCGGTTGGCAAACTCACCATACAATCGGCTATCGGTTGGGAGTACACTAAAATATTGAGGGCCTTGACTAAAATCATTTGGTTTTGCATCACCTTGTTTGGTTGCCAGATCTCCTTTTGTTGCCGATTTGGTTTTGTTTTCTAACGTTGTTTGATCTTTACGCACTTTAAACCACTTCACGTCATCCAACGTCATGTCGCAATTATCGGTTGAATAAAACCAGCCTCTCCAAAACCAATCTAAATCTACGGCAGAAGCATCTTCCATGGTTCGGAAAAAGTCAGAGGGCTTAGGATGTTTAAAAGCCCATCGCTGCGCATACTCCTTAAAGGATCTGTCAAATAGCTCGGGGCCCATAACCGTTTCGCGTAGGATGAACAAAGCCGTTGCTGCTTTGGCATATTGTTCGGCTCCTGATTGCACAACTTGTTCTCCGCTCGTCATTAAGGGGCGCATCATTTCTTTATCGCCTTTCATGTAGGGCACAATACCCGCTGGCCTGCCGCGACTCCAATCCAATTGAGGATAGCGTTCCAGCTCGGTAAGCAATTGAACAAAACTGTCAACACCCTCATCCATCCAGGTTGTTTGGCGTTCATCACTATTAATGATCATGGGAAAAAAGTTATGACCCACTTCATGAATAACGACACCCAACATGCGCTGCAAGGTTTGGTCGGTATAGGTGCCATCTTTATTAGGTCGGCCGAAATTGAAACAGATCATCGGATACTCCATACCTATAGATGCTGCATGCACTGACGTTGCCTGTGGATATGGAAAATCAATCGTGTATTTAGAATAAACTTCTAAGGTGTTTTTTACGGCAAACGTAGATTCCTTTTCCCAAAGCGGATTGCCTTCTTTCGGATAATAGGACATGGCCAGTGGGGTAGTGGTGCCGAGCTTTACCGACATGGCATCCCAAATAAATTTTCTTGAGGTTGCAAATGCAAAATCGCGAACATTAGTGGCTTCAAATTGCCAGGTCTTTTTCTCTTTTGATTTTGCTTTCTCCTTGGCCTCGGCTTCTTTTTGGGTAACAATAACTACAGGTTTATCAAAAGTTGTTTTAGCTTTTTCAAATCGCTCAATCTCTGTTTTAGAAAGCACTTGTTGCGGATTTTTTATCATACCCGTAGCCGCCACAACATGGTCGGCAGGCACGGTGATCGAAACTTTATAATCTCCAAAGGGTAAAGTAAATTCCGAACGTCCAAGAAACTGTTTGTTTTGCCAGCCCACTACATCATCGTAAACACACATGCGTGGAAAAAACTGAGCCACGGTGTAAACATAATTGTCTTCACCGGGAAAATATTCGTATCCACTTCGTCCGCCCTGAAAGTTGCGATCGTTAATGTTATAAGACCAGGCTATTTGTAAGCCAACCTGATCTCCAGATTTTAAAGCTTGTGGCAGATCAACCCGCATCATCGTTTTATTGATGGTATGTTTTAAAGGATTGCCGGCTGCATCTTTAACGGAAGCGATCTTATAGCCACCCGCAAAATCGTAAAGGCTAAGTTGTCCTGCCATCGTTTTGGCTGCTACAGAATCCTTAATAGAATTATTGCTCGTCTTGCCGGTGTTGCTTTCTTTTTCATAAAGATTTTGATCCAGTTGCACCCACAAATATTTTAATACATCGGGTGAATTGTTGTGGTAGGTAATTTTTTCTGTACCACTAATGCTTTGGTTGGCATCGTTCAACTCAACAGAAATCTCATAGTCGGCTTTTTGTTGCCAGTATTTGGGGCCGGGTGAGCCAGATCCCGAGCGATACTCGTTGGGGGTTGGCAATTGTTGACCGAGTTGCTCAAATTTTCCTTTCCAATCCTGGGCGCTAAGCGGAAAAACAAAAAGGATTAAGACGAATGCAAGTAGTTTATTCATAATATCAGGGGATACGTATTAATTTTTGAGGTTGTTTCTACCAGAAAACTCGGTCTTTCATTAGCAAGAGTGCAATGCCTGCTATCGCTGCTGACAATACTAACTTTAAATCTCTGCGTGAAACTTTTAATAAGTTTACTAAAACAAAACTGATCGCCAGAAAAACAGCGACCACAATTACTTGACCGAACTCTAAACCGATATTAAAGGCAAATAGCGGGGATACAATATTCTCGTTTTTCCCCAGCAGTGCCCGGAGAAAATTTGAAAAACCGAGTCCATGGATCAATCCAAAAAAAAGGGCAAAGAAGTAATTGATTTGAACCTTGGTTTGGGTAAGGCTAGATTCCTCTTTAAATAGATTACCCACAGCGGTAATAAAAATGGTGAGTGG
>JAGPBO010000164.1 GCA_018063305.1 Cyclobacteriaceae bacterium | reverse complement strand
CTGTTGTGGGATCAGGTCCATCCGGGTTGGCTGCAGCGGCTCAATTAAATTATGCCGGGCATCACGTTACCGTATTTGAGCGAGCCGATGAAATTGGTGGGTTGCTGCGCTATGGAATTCCAGATTTCAAATTAGACAAACAAATTCTTGATCGCAGAATTAATCTGATGATTGAAGAGGGGGTAAAATTTCAAACGAAGGTCAATGTTGGGGAAACTCTTTCGGTCGATCAATTGAAGGAAGAATTTGACGCGGTTCTGCTTTGCGGAGGATCAACCATACCCCGCGACTTGCCTATACCCGGCAGAAACTTAAAGGGTGTTTATTTCGCAATGGATTTCCTTACACAACAAAACCTGCGCGTGGCCGGAAAGAAAGTTCAGGTTGAAGAAGTTTGGGCCACTGGAAAAAACGTAGTGGTGATTGGTGGTGGTGATACAGGATCAGATTGTGTGGGAACCTCTAATCGGCATGGTGCTAAATCTGTAACTCAAATTGAAATCTTAAATAAGCCGCCTAAAGATAGAACCGAAACCATGCCGTGGCCAAGTTGGCCAATGATTTTGCGCACCTCTACATCGCATGAGGAAGGTTGCGAACGGCAATGGTCAATTGTCACCAAAGAGTTTATGGGTGATGAGCAGGGCCACTTGAAAGCTCTTAAGATCTCGGAAGTGGAAGTAAAAAAGGAAGTCGGCAAGGCGCCAAGCTTTGTTGAGATATCAGGAACAGAGAAAGTAATTCCGTGTGAGCTTGCCTTGTTGGCGATGGGATTTTTAAATCCACAACATCATGGTTTGCTGGATCAATTAGGTGTAGCGTATGATGAGCGTGGCAATGTAAAAGCTACCCGCTATCAAACTTCTGTTCCAGGTGTTTTTGCTGCAGGGGATTTGCGGAGAGGACAATCGTTAGTGGTGTGGGCCATTAGCGAGGGTCGCGAGGCAGCTATCGCTGTCGATAAATTTTTGATGGGACAATCCGTTTTGGAATCAAAAGAAGAGGGGATTCTAAGTTTATCTTGATTTAGATTCACATAAAAGTGAGCAAAAGAAATTTCTCAGAGGACACAAAGAAAAATTATCCTAAAACTTCGTGCCCTTTGCGTGAAATACTTACTTCGGAAACAGTTTCTTATCAATACTCGGAATTAAAGTCATGGCATTCTTATAATAAACCTTCTTTAAAACTTCATCGGGCAAACCCAATCCGTACATTCGCCAAAAGGCATGATAGCGTTTGTGGTAAGGAAAATATTCGTCTTCCGTTTCCAACACTCTAAAATATGTTTCATATTCATCGGGTACCCAACTATCCTTACCAAATAAAACACGGTCCTGATATTTTATAATAAACGCTTTAGCCGCGCGAGGTTGTCTACCCAGCTCTGCAATAACAGCCCCAATCTCTGTATACATGTTTGGAAACTGATCCATCAACTCACCCAGTTTTTTTAAATCATTACCATACCAGCCTAAATGCGCATTGATAAATTTTGTTTTAGGATGCTTTTGAAAAATATGATGTTGCTCAGCAATGATTGTTTCCCAGCTGGCAAACGTACTATCATACCTGCGCCCCGGATGAGTTTTTAACTCAAGCCAACGTTCGTTCTGATCATCAATAGGATCCCAAAAAGGTTTTGGATCTGCCGAATGAATTAATACAGGAACTCCTAACTCACCGCACTTAGCCCATATCGGATCGATGCGTGGATCATCAATGGGAATGCGATTGCCTTTGCTGTCCTTGGCATGAAGACCAAGGTTTTTAAAAATCTTCAACCCCTTCGCTCCACGCTTTACATCAGCTTCCAATTGTTTTACGGTGCGTTCAGTCCACTCGGGATTATCAATGTCACCAAAATCTACATTGGTAAAAACCACAAGTCGGTTAGGGTATCGGTTGTTAATGTTTTCAATTGATTTTTCTAAATGATCACTACTGCTTCTAAATCCACGGCCGCTTAGGTTTACCATTACACCCATGTTCAACGCATCCATTTTAGAGATTAAATCTTTAAAATCAGACGTGTTCATATTCACCTGATGATTGTGAATATCAACGAACGGAAATTTTGAGCGCGTGAGGTGGTGCTCCCCCACTTTAAGGGTAGAAGGTGGATCATACTGCTCAAAATCCATCTTCATATCCAAAGATTTTTCCTGAGCATTAACCGAAACTAATGCGAAGCAAAAAACAGATAACAAACCAATTCGAACCATAGCAGAATTATTTAGCAGATAAATCTACGATAATTGTATGATCCGGTTTCAATTTTTTCTTTGGATGGTAACCGTATTAAATTCAATTACTCGTTGAGGGAATGGAGGAGTACTCTATGCCTCGATATTCAAATTATTCATTGTCGATTAATTCTTATTAACTTGCCTCACTTAGAAAAATAGAAAGCATGAAACACCTTATCCTTCTCTTGTTTTTAGTTCCTGTTATGCTGGCGGCCCAAACCGATGTCGCTTTGGAAACTGCTCGAAAAAAAATGGAAGCAAGGAATTTTGCGGGCGCTAACACAGATCTTTCCAAGATTATCGAAAGCAATCCGCGCAATAAAAATGCTTTCTCGCTACGCGGTCAGGTGCGCATGCAACTTCGCGACTTTTACGGAGCGATAGGCGATTTTAATTTTGCCCTGGAAATTGACTCCACCTTTGCCGAAGCGTTAAATTTCAGGGGAGAATCCAAAATAAATCTGGGTGATGACGAGGGGGCCGTTACCGATCTGGATAAGGCTATTAAATTCAGTCCGCGGTATGCCGATGCCTTCACCAATCGTGGCTTTGCCAAGTACAACATGGAAGATCTACAAGGTTCTTATTTTGATTTTTCAAAAGCGTTAGAGCTCGGTCCACCCGATGCCGATAAGTATTTTAATCGTGGCTTAGTAAAAGCTGAGCTCGGTGAGTTTGTCAGTTCGATCGATGATTACAGCAAGGCTATTGAACTTGATAAAAATGACGCGAACTTGTATAACTATCGGGGTGTAGCCTTTTACAACACGTCCAATTTTGATCGGGCTATTGCGGATTATGATGAGTCTATCCGGTTGGATGCGCAGGATCCTTTCAAATATGAAAATCGGGCGCTTGCCAAAACCGCTAAAGAAGATTTGAAAGGCGCCTTGGAAGATTACGGAAAAGCTATTCAGTTGAATGATCAGGATCCGGAAACCTACAACCTGCGAGGTGTTTTAAAACACACCATGGAAGATTACGATGGCGCTATTGCTGATTACACGAAAGCCCTTGAGCTGGATGATACAAACCCAACGTATTATGACAACCGGGCACTGAGTAAAACCGAGAAAGAAAATTATGCTGGTGCCGTTGAGGATTACACTTTTTCAATCGAACTCTACCCGAGTGATGGGGAAACTTATTATCAGCGAGGTCTTATTAAATTGATGATGAACAACAATTATGATGGCTGCCTTGATTTAAAACATGCGGAAGAGCTGGGTGCGCTGGAAGCACGGGCCGCGATCAAGAAGAATTGCAAGTAGATAGTACGAAATTGATTTCGTAAATGAACATCACGATCATTCTAAACGGAATCTCTAAAAGGAAAAAAAAATTCTATCAAACCATTCTCCCCGTATTGGAGGGAAGGTTCTCCGTTGAAGTTTTAGAAACACAATTCCCCAATCACGCACAGGAACTGGCGGCAGAGGCCGTACAAAAAAACGTAGAGGTAATTCTTTCCGCTGGAGGCGATGGCACATTAAATCAGGTATTAAATGGTATGATGCGGGCAGCCCATCAACACCCATTACCCGCACTAGGACTAATCCCACTGGGTTCAGGGAATGATTTTGCTGGCACGGTAAAACTTACCGATGACGTTTATTCTTTAATTAGCTTATTGAATACCAATCAGCCTAAGCTTACCGATATTGGTAAAGTTATTTGCAGAAATAAAGAGAGTCATCCAATTGTGCATTATTTTATTAACGTGTGTAGTGTTGGCATGGGTCCAGCCACCGTGCAACGCATGGAAACTTCGGTAAAATGGTTACCTGCCGGCACGCGGTATCTTTTGGCTATTATCCAAACCTTTTTTTCTCATAAGCCTGAGCCGATTGAATTAAAATCCAATACCTGGAATTGGAAGGGCAAGGCAAGAGTTGTTGCTGTTGCCAATGGCCAATCGTTTGGGCACAAAATTTATGTTTCTCCTGAGGCCATACCCGATGATGGATTGTTTGAAATATTTGTTGCTGCCGATGTTCCCCTTTTTAAATTTCTGCTTTATCTGCAACAGATTAAAGCGAAGAAAAAAATCAAGAATGCGCGGATTATTTATTCTTCCATTTCACAGAAGGATGCCCTACGCTTCGAAGGTGTAGGACATCTGGCTAACATGCTTGAAGCAGAAGGAGAGTTGATTGGATTCCTTCCGGCACACATTGAAATTATACCTGAGCAAATTCGTTTTTATAGAAAATAAAAAAGACTTCCGTAGAAGTCCTTTTTATTTTAAATCGATTGTGTTGTTATTTTTTTACAACTAGGGTTCCCGCAATGATATCGTGAAGTCCCTGTTTTTTATCCGTAAAGCCAGCCATTATATAGCCAATATAAAGAATCATTGAAGAGATAATTTTACACAAATTTCTAACCAATGCTTTTGTAAAATCAAGTTTACCTCCATTTATGTCAGTAACGATTAATCCAAGGGCCAATTTTCCAACCGTAGCCTGAAACTTAGAGGACTCCATAAATGTAAAATAAAGGATTCCAATGGTGTAAGAAATAAGAATTGTGGTTCCCATAGTGGCCATAAAGCTCGCGATCATTCCAACCGCTTCTGCTTCACTCATTTCACCACCCTGAATGCCACTTGCAAAACTTAATCCCGCACCAGCCAAGATCGGGACGATTAGAAAAGATTGAACGCATCCGATGATAATACCATCAATGATTACAGCTGCGAATCGAAGCCAAAAACCTGCATAATTTGTGTTCATGATAAGTTGGTTTTAAGGTTAGGTTAACTAAAAATAGAAAAATGATTTGAAGAGACCAACCTTTCTCTACTTTTACTAAAATCCGATACTTTGAATAGCCGATTAGAAGAATTATTTGATGATCTGGAAGTGCAACGGGAAGAATTGCTCCAGGAACTAAAACAGCTTTCTGTGGAAGCCCTCCAAAAACACCCGTTAGAAAAATGGTCGATCGCCCAAGTGGTTTCGCACCTGATTGCATCCGAACAGCTCTCGGTTTCGTATCTGAATAAGAAGATACTTGGTATTGAAAACACTAAAAACACTGGGTTAAAGGAAGCCTTAAAAATGATTGTTCTTATTATTTCGCAACGGCTCCCGTTTAAATTTAAAGCCCCCTGGATGGTGGTTGATCATACCCCTGTTTATAAAACTCTGGATGAGATGGTTTTGGCGTGGGATCGCACCCGCATTGAACTAAAAGAAGTCTTAGAAAAATTTCAGGACAACCAAATAAAACGCAAAATCTATAAGCACCCCGTTGCGGGCATGCTCAATATTCGGCAGGCTTTGCGATTTTTTGGAGAGCATATCACCCACCATACACCGCAGGTAAAAAACCTGTTGAAACAGAATTAATTTTTGCTCATTTTTCACGTTCTAATTTTAGCACTAAACATACTTATGAAGAAAATTCTATTCCTCAGTCTCGCGCTGTTATTCACCCTTTGTTCTTTCGCTCAAACTAAAATTCAATCTCCAGATGAGTTTTTAGGATATGAGTTGGGCGATCATTTTACCCGTCACCACAGGGTAGTGGAGTACTTTAACTATGTAGATGAGTTGTCGCCAACAGTAAAGGTTACTCAATATGGGGAAACCAACGAGCTTCGCCCTTTGATTTATGCCATTGTGGCTTCGCCCGAAAACTTTGCTAACCTGGATAAGATCCGGGAAGATAATTTGAAAAGAGCCGGAGTATTGGAAGGTTCCCCATCAGCAAATAAAGTAGCCATTGTTTGGTTAAGCTATAACGTTCATGGCAATGAAGCCAGTTCGACTGAAGCTGCCATGAAAACTCTTTACGAATTGGTTAATCCGGCCAACGCAAAAACTAAAGAGTGGTTAAAAAATACAGTCGTTATTATGGATCCCTGTATTAATCCCGATGGTCGCGATCGCTACGCAAATTTTTATAATCAATACGGAAACTCACCAGTCAACTCAAATGGAGATGCTAAAGAACATCGCGAACCTTGGCCGGGCGGAAGAGCCAATCATTACTTATTCGATTTAAATCGCGACTGGGCTTGGCTTACACAAAAAGAATCGCAAGCCAGAATAAAAATTTATAATGCATGGCTTCCACAGGTGCATGTGGATTTTCATGAGCAAGGCTATAACAGTCCCTACTACTTTGCCCCGGCCGCAGAACCTTTTCACGAGGTTATCAGTAACTGGCAGCGTGAGTTTCAAACTATGATTGGAAGAAATCACGCCAAGTATTTTGATGAGCAAGGTTGGTTATATTTTACGAAAGAGCGTTTCGATCTTTACTATCCAAGTTATGGCGATACATACCCCACGTATAGTGGTGCTATTGGTATGACCTTTGAACAAGGCGGTGGTGGTTATGGTGGGCTCAGCATTACTACACCCGAGGGTGATCCGTTAACATTAAAAGATCGGTTGACACATCATTACACAACGGGCATGTCAACGATTGAAATCTCCTCTCAGAATGCTACTAAATTAGTAGATGAGTTTGAAAAGTATTCAAAAGAAAATACCACTAACCCGGCTTCACCGTACAAAACGTATGTGATTAAGGGCGATAACAATGTTGATAAAATCAACCAACTCACAAAATGGTTTGATAGCCACCTGATTAAATACGGGCATCCTTCGGCCGGTAAAGCCTCACGTGGATTTGATTATCAAAGCCAGACAACAACCACTGTTAATGTAGGTACGGATGATATTATTATTAATATTTATCAACCGAAGTCTCGGTTTATTACAACGCTGTTTGAGCCGCAATCAAAATTGTCGGACTCAGCCACGTATGATATCACTGCGTGGAACTTGATGTATAATTATAATTTAAAAGGCTATGCGTTAAACGAGCGTATCAACCCAGCGAAAGCGTATCAACCAAAAGTTGCTGACAATTCCACCGTAGCCGCAAAACCGTATGCGTATATTTTCAAATATGAGTCACTTCGCGATGTTGAGTTTTTGGCTGCATTGCTGAACAAAAAAGTTAAAGTGCGTTCAAGCGAAAAAGCATTTACCCTTGCAGGACAAGCTTTTGAGCCGGGCACATTAATCGTTACACGCAGAAACAATGAAAGCATGGCTGATTTTGATTCAGCAATCAAGACGCTGGCCACTGAAAAAGGAAGAAAGATTTATACCACCACCACGGGCTTTGTTGACAAAGGAAAAGATTTTGGATCGGGATCTGTCCCCTATTTAAAAGCGCCCAACGTGGCTGTTTTATTTGGCGATCAAACAGCATCACTTAATGCCGGTGAGATCTGGTCTTTCTTTGAACAAGAACTTCACTACCCAATCACACAAATTGGAACAGAGTATTTCAAGTCGGTTGTACTGAGTAAGTATGATGTATTGGTTGTGCCCGAAGGTCGCTACCGCATGTTTGATGAAGGCACATTGAGCGACATTTCAACGTGGGTATCAGGAGGCGGACGATTGATCGTGATAGCCGGTGCCCTGAATTCATTCGCTGATAAAAAGGGATTTGCATTAAAAACCTATGCGAGTGACGAGGAAAAGAAAGATGCAGAAAAGAAAGAAAAGGAATTAAAAGAGAAAGAGGTATTGGCACGTTATGAAGATGCCGAGCGCACCCAACTTCCTGATGCGATCAGTGGTGCCATTTATAAAGTCACCCTGGATAAATCGCACCCGCTTGCTTTTGGTTTGAAAGACGGTTACTTCACCTTAAAAACAAACGAACTTCATTATGCCTACATGCAAGATGCCTGGAATGTTGGCGTGATTAAAGGGGCTGCTAAACCGGTTCAGGGTTTTGCCGGATTCCGGATCAATAAAAAGATGAGCAACAGTCTGGTGTTTGGTGTAGAACAAAAAGGAAGAGGCACGATCATTTATATGGTTGACAACCCCGTATTCCGTACATTCTGGGAAAGTGGTAAGATGATGTTTTCGAATGCTGTGTTTATGGTAGGGCAGTAAACCAGCCAAATCTATTATGCATAAGGCGTCCTACAACTCAACGTTGTAGGACGCCTTTTTTTATATTAAAGCAGAATCGTTTAGAACGATCACTGTTTTATTTCAGTAAAGTCTTTAACTCTTTAATAAATGTATCTATATCCTTTTTAGAAACAAACATGTGGCAAGATATGCGTATGGCATTATGTTGAGAAAGAAGTTTCACAACGATGTCTCGTTCTTTCATCTTACTAAAGATTTCAGAATTCTTTACGGTATCTAACGAGAAACTAACAATACCGGTAGATAGCGCGCTGCTTTCAGGACTAATTATCTTAAGGCCTTTCAATTTCTTC
>JAGPBO010000011.1 GCA_018063305.1 Cyclobacteriaceae bacterium | reverse complement strand
TTTTACAAACTCTAACCGTTCTGTCTCATCCAATTTTCGTAATCCAGGTGGAAGGTATCCCTGTGAATAGCATGATATTGAGGGAATAAGTCCAAATAATAAGATTAAAAATGTTTTTATCATAAATAAATAATCAATGTTTTTGGGGGCATGCTACAACATCTAAATATCTGCATTGCTGATATTTCCAATATATCTAAATCTGGGCATCCATAAAGAAAGCGATTTTCATGTTTACTTAAACAGAGGCGGCACCTTATTCTCCCATTCGGTGGCTTGTTGATAAGCATGTGCCAGAGACACAATAGTCGCTTCGCCATAAAGCTTTCCTAAAAAGGAAATACTGGTTGGACTTCCCTTATCATTATACCCATTGGGTACTACTACACACGGATGCCCGGTAAGATTGGTTGTTAGCAATTGTGTTCCACCAAAACTGGGCGCTATGATTACATCAAAATCTTTTGTGATCGCATAATATTCCTGAATTAATTGCTGACGAATTCTTGAAGCATTGATGTATTCCACAGCGGGAATGAAACGAGCCGTGCGAAAAGAATTAGGCCACGCCCACTGGCTTTGATTTACTAAAAGACTGTCGCGGTTCGATCGTGTAAGCTCATCAAAGGCAGCCGCTGCTTCTGCGGTAAGCATAAGTCGCAAAGCGGATACGGGAATGTCGGTTAGCAATTCTACAGGTATGAGTTCGACACCAAATGACTTAATTACTTCTAACGCCTTTTCATCATTTGCTTTCGTTGGATACTTGGCATCGAATAGTGTTTTCAGATATCCTACTTTTAATTTTTTGAGATCTGTTCTGGCAGAATAATTAAACGCAGCAACGCGCACCTGATTATCCAATCCATCCGTTCCGCGAATAGCATCAAACACGATCGCACAATCCAATGCCGATCGTGTGAGTGGGCCGATTTTATCCATGCTCCAACTTAAGGCCATGGCGCCATACTTACTTACGCGACCAAAGGTTGGACGAAGTCCGCTTGCACCACAACGGGTCGAGGGCGAAACAATAGAACCTAATGTTTCGGTACCAATCGCGAAAGCCACTAATCCGGCAACCGTTGCTGAAGCAGAACCTGCACTCGAGCCGCTGGATCCTTCTTTGAGATTCCAGGGATTTTTTGTGACACCGCCAAACCAAATATCGCCCATGGCTAAAGCACCCATGCTAAGTTTAACAATTAGCACTGCGCCTGCTGCTTCAAGTTTTTTTACCACGGTTGCGGTCTCACTAAACACCTGATCTTTATAAGGCGCAGCGCCCCAGGTTGTTTCAACGCCTTCAACAGATAGCAAATCCTTTATCCCGTAAGGTATACCATGCAACGGCCCACGATATTTTCCTTTCGCAATTTCATCATCCGCTTTTTTTGCTTGTGCGAGGGCTGTTTCTTCCAATAATGTTATGACACACTGAAGAGTATCTCCATATTTTTTTATGCGCGATAAATAGAGCTTAGTGAGTTCGGTGGAGGTTATCTTTTTATTCTTGAGAAGTACGGCCAGTTTATATACGGGATAAAAAGCAAGTTCTTCTTTATTGGCTGGCATGGCAACATCTTTAGGCAAGCCCCAATCAATAGGCTTTTGAATTGTTTCCAATTGCATACCTGTAGGGATTGGATCAAAAACCAGAGACATGCCGGTGCTGTTGGCCAGTTTAAATTGATGAATAGTTTGAAAGGCTTTTTGATAGTCTTCGAGTCCGCGTAATAAGGAGTCGCGTTCAGCCTGTGTAAATGATAGATCGTAATAGGGCTCAATATCTGCCGTAGGGTACTTTTTCTGACTAAAGCCAGATTGTGTGGACAGACAGACAGCAAGAATAAAATAAACCGTGTAAATTGAATGCGCTTTCATAAGGATCGAATTTAAAGCTAAGCTACGCATGAAGGAATTCTTTTTAAAATGGTATACGTATAATGCCTGGGCTAATCGCAGGGTGATTACCTGTATTAAACAACAATCTGTCAGTGATGAAAAGATACTAACGGTGATGAGCCATTTGGTGAGCGCCAATTTTATCTGGCTAAACCGGATTAAGGAATTGCCCAAGAGCCACTATGAACTTTGGCATAAATATGATGTTTCGTCCTTAATGAAAATGATTGAGGAGGCTGATTCTTTATGGTTGGACTTTCTTAATACCCATGAGAATTTTGACAGAGTGCTTAAATATCGAAATTATGTGGGTGATTATTTTGAGACTAAGGTGGAACAAATCATGATTCATCTTGTTAATCATGGGTCGTATCACCGGGGCCAGGTGGCTATGCTTTTGCGCGAACGTGGATTCGAACCTGTGAACACAGACTATATAACCTATGATCGGGTATTATCCGGCCAGTTAAAAGAGTAGAAACTTAACTTATTAAACTATGAAAAAATTACAACTCATTTTTCTTCTTTGCGGAGCTGCCCTTTATGCGGCCGCTCAGAACGATGACATTACCGTGTGCCACACTTCGGCTACTGAAAGGTTTGCCTTTTTTGCAGCCGACAAAAACTTTGTTATGTCGCACCCTAACCCCGAACCATATATTCACCAAAGTGAAACGGGCAAGATGGTTAGCTTTAAAACACCCGATGGTAAAGAGGCCAGCGGCTATGTGTTAATGGCAAAGACCAAAACGAATAATTGGATTTTTGTTTTTCAAGAATGGTGGGGGTTGAACGATCACATTAAAAAGGAATCTGAAAAACTCTATACAGACCTGGGCAATGTAAATGTGCTTGCTCTTGATATGTATGATGGAAAGGTGGCAACCACGGGAGAAGATGCCGGAAAGTATATGGGTGAGTTTAAGGCTGATCGGGGTACAGCAATCTTTAAAGGTGCTTTGGATTATGTGGGTAAGTCGGCAAAGATTGGAACCATTGGTTGGTGCTTTGGGGGTGGTCTTTCTTTGCAAGCTTCGTTAACAGCGGGAAAGCAGGCGGCAGCAACAGTGATGTATTATGGAATGCCCGAGAGCGATGTGGCTAAACTAAAAACGTTGAACAGCGATGTGTTAAACATTTGGCCAACACAAGATAAGTGGATTAACAAGGAAGTGATGGATACGTTTGAAGCCAATATGAAAGCGGCCGGTAAAAAATTAACGGTTAAGCCGTACGATGCGGATCATGCCTTTGCGAATCCGAGTAATCCAAAGTTTAATGAAGCGTTTACGGCCGATGCCTATGCAGCTTCATTGGCATTTTTTAAAGCAAGACTGAAGTAATTGATAATGGGAAATGGATAATTGGCAGTGATAATAATTGTCAATTATCCATTTTGCATTAAAAGCTAATATTGTTCTAGCAAGTACCGGATCACATCCGTAGTAGTAACGATTCCAACTAATTTTAGCTCATCTTCAGGATCTACTACCGGCAGCGCATGGAACTCCTCTACAGCAAGAATCTCGGCAACGTGCCTAATGTTATCGTCTGCTTTCACCACGCGGGGTTTATGCGACATCACCTGGCTGATCGTTAACATATCAAAAACGGCTTCATCGGCATCATTTTGACCTTCAAAAATATTGCTGAAGGTTAACCGGCTTAAATCTGTTTTGCTGATGATACCCACCAGTTGTTTTTTATGAACCACCGGCACGTGGCGCACACCAAACTTCCGGATGATTTCCTGCGCTTCTATTAATTTATCTTCGATTTCCACGACATGAATACTCTTAGTCATGATCGTGCTTACAGGTTCGCGCTTTTTCATAATCTTAATCGTTAAGGTGTAACAACTCATTCTTTTTATTAAAGATAGCTGTCTCCTATTGTCAGGCTATGAGCAAGATCAAATGAAAAAATGACTTATATCACTCCCACACAACTGCACCGGGTTGTGTGTGGTACCAGGCGGTATATTTAGGCAAGTGAATTTTTTCTACTTCGTTGCGCTTCACTTTCATGGTTGGCGTTAATAAATTATTATCCACATTCCAATCCCCTTTCATCACAACTATTTTCTCCAGTTTTTCATAAGTCTCCAGCGCAGGATTTATTTGAGTTAGAGAAGCCGATAGGCTTTTTTCAAGATCTTCTTTCGATTTGGCTTTCCCGGCTTCAGACAGTACAGCAAGCGCAATAGGTTGTGGAATACCCATACCCACTACGCATACTTGCTCAATATCAGTGTTGCTTGCTAATTTCAATTCGATAGGTGTTGGCGAAATGTATTTCCCTTTATCGGTTTTGAATTGATCTTTTACGCGCCCCGTTATTTTTAAATATCCATCAGGAGAGATTTCGCCCTGATCTCCGGTTTTTAAATAACCCTCTTCATCGAAAAGCTCTTTCGAGAGTTCAGGCTCTTTATAGTATCCAATAGTAAGGCCGGGACATTTTACTCGTATTTCTCCGCCATCAGCAATTTTAACCAATAGTCCTTCCAGCGGTTTTCCTACGGTACCTAAGCGGTTGGCATCATTGCGATTGAAATGTGCATACACACAATCTTCCGTCATGCCATAAGCCTGCAAAATGGTTATGCCTAACTTTTGATACCACTGTAAAATATCAACAGAGATAGGAGCTGCCCCGCTAAAAATTTGTTTTGCTCGCGAGAGGCCTAGATTTTTCTTTATTTTCTTTTTGATAAGAATATTTACCAGAGGAATGGATAGCAGTGTGTTCAATTTTTTCTGTGGCAGTTTTTCAAGAATCTTTTCCTGAAACTTTGCCCAGATCCTGGGTACGGCAAAGAAGTTCGTGGGCTGTGTGTCAGATAAATTTTTGGAGAATGTCCCCAACGTTTCTGAAAAGGAAAATGTAGCGCCTTGGTAAATCCCCATCATTTCAATACCCATACGCTCAGCAATGTGACTCATCGGTAGATACGAAAACGAAATAGGATGTAGTTGAATACCGAGTTCTTTCACAGCTTGGGTTACTGTTTTATCAAAGGCAGAACAAGTATGCATAACTCCCTTAGGCTTGCCGGTGGTGCCTGATGTGTACATAATAGTAAACAAGTCATCACTTTTCCAAACATGGGGTTCTTTTAATGGATCGAATTTTTCAATCCATTGCTCCCAGGTATTTTCTTCAAGGGTATCGTATGAAGACATACCCAACTTAATTACGTTTGAGGGGATGCCCGACTTTTGCTTTTGATAATCATCAAGCTTGCCAACTATAATTAGCTTTGATTCGCTGTGTTCTAAAATCTGTTGGATAGAATCAGCGGTTAGGGTTGCGTACAGGGGTACCGAAACATGGCCAGCCATCATGATGGCCAAATCAGCCATTACCCAATGCGCACAATTTTTTGAAATGAGGGCAAGGTTACTTCCTTTCGCAAAATTTTGAGAAAGTAATCCATTGGCAACTCGCCTTATTTCATTCCCCGCTTCCTGATAAGTCCAGGTTTTCCATACTCCATTAAAAGGTTGCCGCAGGAATAATTGGCTCGGGATTTCTTTTTCCCATTTTAAAAACTGTGAAAGGGGACCGCTGTCGCTCATCGCAATTGGTTTAGTGAACCTATTTAGCAATAAATGTTTGAATAGTAAAGCGAATATATGATGAAGGGTGTATAGAGTGCTCCTTAGAAATTCCGGACACCCTCCACATCATGAAAAGACAGCGCTTTCAAACGAACGCCAATGGTAAACTCATGTGTGGTAAATTGTGTGCCCACCGATTTTTGAGTAGGTATTTCAAAAACATATCCGGCTCTTAGGTTATCGCCCAGATTAATTTGGGCAAGCAATCCGTAGGTATCAAAATCCCGGGTAAATAACCCAATGGTATAGCTCTCATCTATTCGTAGGGTAGCGGCATAATCCAACGAAACAGGAGCACCAGCCACCATGCGCGCCAATATCCACGGCTTTAATTTAATACGATACGAAAGTTGAAACACCGAAGCCACAACAGCATAGGCATGTTGATTGTATAAACTTGTGCTCAAGGATTCAATGGTGGATGTACTCTTTAACATTTTTGGCATCGACAATCCAATCATAATTTTTTCATTATGCAAAATCAAACCGCCACCAAAATTGGGTTTCCATAAACTTTGATTAGTGAATTTGGCATCAGCAGGATTGATTGTTAAGTCGCTGTAGTCACTGGAGTAATTTATAACTCCACCTTGCAAACCAAAGGATAAAGTGAGGTCATTGTTTAAAGGAAGGTGATACGCGTATGAAAATGAAACCTCTGTTGTTTTATCCGATCCGATTTTATCCTGAAGAATTATAATTCCAGCGCCCATGCGATTCTTGCTCAACGCCATGTGGGCATTGGCATTGGCTGTTGTCGGGCTTCCATCAAACCCAACCCATTGCCTGCGAAAGGTTACGGATGCATTTAAATCTTTTGTCATACCGGAGTAAGCAGGATTGATCAGCAAAGGATTTAAAACATATTGCGAATACAAGGGATCTTGTTGTGCCATCGCGGTAACGCTAAGAGAAATTAATAGCACGCAAAGCCACAGAGAACGCAAAGAAAAAATTAACGAATTTGATCGATAACGTTTCATGAGTTAATAGTCAAGTATAATTTTCTTCAATTCCCTTAGCGTTCCTTGCGCCTTTGCGTGAAAGACTTTCATTGCATTAGCGCTTTAACGTGATGAAGCCCGATTTGGAATTACCTTCAAAATCAATCTTGTAGAAATAGGTGCCCGAAGGAAGATCTTTGCCACTGTTGGTTTGCCCAACAAATACGCGCGAAAGATTATCGTAATCGTCCATATCAAAGACAGCATCGCCCCAACGATTGTAAATGATTACTTTATTTTTTGAAGCGTTTTCCACTACATCCACGTATTTAATGACCATAAAATCGTTTATACCATCGCCATCGGGGGTTACGCCATTGAACACAACTACATCGCCCACTACATCAATATCAATTACTTGTTGTGCACATGCCCCAAGCAAATCACAAACTTCTAGTGTGATACGATCCACTCCCGTAAAGGGGTTGCCACTATAATCAATTTGTAAAAAGAATGATCCATCGATAAACGTAGCCACTCCACGCGAAGTTTGATTGCCAATAATTGTAAGGGAACTGAAGTTGATGTTGTTATCGACATCGCTTACTAGTTTAGTTAAGTCTATACTTACCCGACCTTCAATTTGTGCGGCCAGAGGTTTGGTATCAATAGTCGGAGGTGCGTTGTTGCCACCGCCCCCAGTGCAAGGGGGAGTTAAAATGGTTACTACAACAGGATCGGATGGCAAACTCGAACAACCCGCACCCATCGCCTTCACAATTAAAAAGAAAACTCCGGTTTGCGTGGCGGTGATCGATAGCGTGGTTGCGCCCGTGCTCCACAAATATTCAAAACCTGCGGGCCCAGTAAGTTCAACGGAGCCGCTTCCGCAGAGGGTGGTGCTCCCGGTAACGGTAATGATTGGTTTAGATGCGGCAGAGATAATGTTTACGGGTACCGGATCAGATATTTCACTAGTACAGTTGCGGTCTCCGGTTTGCACGGTGTAATCGCCTGCAGTGGTCACTAAAATTTGTTGTGTAGTTTGACCGTTGCTCCACGTGTATTGACTAAATCCTGTGGGTGCTGATAGGAAAACAGAACTTCCCGCACATAAGCTTATTGTGCCTGACGGATTGATAACTGGTTTTGTTAGTATGCTTACCATAGCTTTTGCTTCAATGCGTGCGCTTTCACATAATGTATTTGGATCAAACACTGAAACATAATATGATTTTGTTGCCGTCAATGAAGGTGTGGTGAAGGCTGCACCCGTAAAGAGAACCGCTGCGGAAGCGGCATCATCATACCAGCGATAAACCTGAGAACCTGTTGCGCCTGCTGTTGCTGTTAGCGTTACAGAACCCATACCACAGCGCGCTTGGTTTGAAGTTGTTGGTACAGATGGAGGCGTACACGCAAGCACGGTAAATGATTTTGTTTCGAACGTGCTCCAAATATTATCTGATCCTTGCACCCGAATACTTACAGTGTGCACGCCACTTACTAAAGCGGTTGATGGAATATCAAAAACTTGATTTATGATTGCGCCCGTTGGGGAAACCAGTAAGGACAATCCGTTGCCTTCACCCGGATCAACATCATCAAAGAAATATTCAGCGGCTACAATATCACCTGCGTTTGTTCCCGTTGGCGAAATATAAAAACCCCGACTTTCAAACACGCTCCATCGGCCATCAACTCCTTGCATGCGGATGGCAAGAAAATGAAAGCCTGGTGTAAGCGCAGTGGTTGGCAAACTCACTGTAAAATTTGAAGTTGCTCCGGTAGGAATAGTTAGCGCAATTCCATTTTCGCTGCCGGGGTCAGTATCAAAAAAATATTCTGCCTTTTTAATATCAGGGGCATTGGCCGTTGAGCCGGTAACATAAAACCCACGCGTTTCAAACACACCCCACTTTCCATCAGCACCTTTTATGCGGATAGCAAGAAAATGAAAACCCGGAGCAAGACTTGCTGGTAAACTAACCGTAAAGTTTGTCGTAGCACCTGCTGTTACCGGAATGTTTATTCCATTTCCGTTACCGGGATCAGTATCAAAAAAATATTCAGCTTTAGTAATGTTGGTAGCATCAGTTGTTGAACCTGTAATGTAAAATCCACGGGCCTCAAACACGCCCCATCTTCCATCTATGCCTTTTGTACGAATAGCAAGAAAGTGAAAGCCTTGCGCAAGGCTTGTTGTTGGCAAACTCACCGTAAAGTTTGTAGTAGCGCCTGCCGTTACCGGGATGTTTATTCCATTTCCGTTACCGGGATCAGCATCAAAAAAATATTCGGCTTTCGTAATGTTGGCAGCGTCAGCAGTTGAAGCGGTAATATAAAACCCCCGACTTTCAAAAATGCTCCATCGGCCACCCGTTTCTTTTACACGAAGACCCAATTGATGAAACCCTTGAGATAAAGAAGTGGTAGGAATACTGCTTGTAAAAGTTAGTGTGCCTGTATTGGCAGCGAGCGTAATTGCCGTGCCGTTGTTTACGCCCGGGTCTGTATCAAAAAAGTATTCGGCTTTGAGTAAGGTTTGTGCGGAGATCGATGATGAAATGAATAAGAGAAAGATAAGTACATAGTAGATAGTCCATAGTCGATAGCAGTGCCGGCTATGGACTATCGACTTAAGACTATCAACTAAATTCGCACGCTTCATCAACTCAATCAATTACTCTTCCTAGCCTCAACGGTCACACTCAAATTTCCACCGGGGGTTACAGTAGGTGTTGTAATATTCATGCTGAAAATCCGCGGCAAGCGACTGTTACGACTATTGGTCCAGTTTAAGCTTCCCGTTACATCAAACAGCAAGCCCATATCTTTACCATCGCTGCCGGTGTTGTTTGCAGGACCACTGGCGATGGTAAAGTTTAATAAAGGACTGTTATTGCTCCCATTGATAACAGTTTGATCAACCATTGTCGGATTTTGATTCGACACATTGCCACCGCCATCTACATTGCTATTTACTGCCCATGGGGTGTTGTTAGCTGTTGCATTGGCCGTGTTTAGGGTAGCGTTGTTAGTAATGTTGTTATTAAATGTGCTTAGGTTGATACTGCCAGGACTGGCTTGATTAAAAATATTGTTTGATAAAGTTAGGAATCTGCAATTCGTGGCAAAGATTAAAGCATTGCTCCCGCCTGCGTTATTGGAACTATAGAACAAATTATGATCAAACCGAATATTCACACTGTTTGTTAGTCCTAATATCTGACTTGATAAACAACAAACTGAAAGGAAGAATACATTGTTCTGAAAAAGAAAATTCTGATAAGTAAATGAAGAATTGAAATTTACCGTATTGTTGAAATAGCAACCTTCAAATAGAAAGCCATTGGATGCCAGATCAACATTAACGGTATTGTTAAATTGACAACGAATAACTCGTATGTTATTGGTTCCTGAATTTGTACCTCCCGATTGAGATAAGTAAACTCCGCTAGTAAATAGTAATCCTTGCAATTCGGAGCCATCAGGGCTGCCACCTGCAGCTGAATTGTTTATTACTGCACCAGCAACAATTGCCTGTAAGGGCAAATTTTTATCGGGCGCCCAGCCTGGCCCGATCACCGTAATTTTTTTATCACTAATGGTAAATGACGGATACACATTCGGGCTACCGTAAACATAAACCGTATCACTATCAGCGCTTGCATCAATAGCGGCTTGTATGGTATTGAATTGACCGAGGTTGGACGGATTGCTGCTTACCGTATGCACGGTGGCAAATACGCTGATTGTTAATATAAGGGTGAGGGATAACGTAATGATCTTTTTCATAGCTGATAATTTATATTGGCAAGCTGAATTGCTTTACTAAAAGTAGCGGCAATATGTTTTTGACTCAATACCTGAAAACGATGAATTGTCAAGAGTAAAAAATACCTGAAAGCAGGTAGAAGCGTAATTCTTGCAATGATGTAACTTGAACCAATTTATGTGAGCTATGCGCATCGGACTATTGGCTTTTATTCTTCTCATGTTTACTACGCAAATTGGGTATGCTCAAAACAAAAAGAGATATATAGACAGTTTATTAACTATTGCCAATAAGGTTAGCCCGGACAGTAATTCGGTAAATGCCCTCACTACCCTGCAACGATTCTATTTTGAAAGAGGCCAGTATGATTCGGTATTAAAATATGCAAAAAGAACATTGCCAATATCAAGGCAGTTGAAGAACACAAAAAGTCAGACTCGGGTAAATTATAATCTAGGATTGATCTACACCAACCTTTCAAATTATGATAGTGCTGAGTTTTATTTGAATGAAGCGTTGGCGCTTATGCCTATTACAAAAGATACCGTAGCGGAAATAAATATTTACAACGCGTTAGCTCTTCTTAGTAATAAGCGGTCAAACTATGTGAGTGCCGTAGAATATTTACTTAAATCAGTGGAACGAATAGATCAGTCGGGAAACCCAGATATAAAACAATGGCTGCCCCAGGCATATAGCAATATTGGTCATAATCTGATTGCCGAAAAGCAAATTGAAAAAGGAATTGAATATGAAAAAAAGGCATTGCGTATCAAAAACTACCCAAATGAAGTACGTTATCGGGTATTGCTATACCTTGATATTTTTGATGCGTATGTCCAACTCGAGAAATTAGAAGTTAGTAAATTTTACCTTGATTCGGCTGTAGCATTAAACAGCGAAGCTAATAATGTAGTTATCTCTGCGTTAGTTGCAAATAACGAAGGACTCTATTATGACCAACTCAGTGATTTACCCAACGCAAAAAAATCATACGCAAGAGCCTATCAACTTTGCGATAGCACGGGTAATGAGTATTTAAAAGCTGAAGTGGGGAGCAACCTCGCCAGCCTTAACTTTAAAACCGGAAATTATACAGAAGCAGAAAAGTATGCGATTGAGGCAAACGCAATTGGCGGAAGATTGAAACACTTTAAAGTATCGGCTAGCACTTATGAAATTTTGAAAAGGCTAGCTTCCCGGCAAGGCGACTATAAGAAGGCACTGGCGTATGCAGAGTTAAATAAAACTTATGCCGATAGTGCTACTAATGTGGCAACACAAAAGGAGACGCTCTCGCTCGAATCAAAATACCAGAACCAGAAAAAAGAAAATGAAATTGCCGGGCTCACCATCGAAAACACACAACACGAGTTAAGTGTTGTAAAAAGAAACAGGTTGCTGATTGGGGGTGGAATTTTAAGTGGCGCAGCACTTCTTATTTTGGGATTGTTGTTTAAAACCAGCAGGCAGCGGCAATTGTTAGCTGAACGTGAGCAAACGATTCAGCGCGAACAGATAAAATTTTTAGAAAGACAGCAACAAATTGTGTCTTTGCAAAGTATGATCAATGGGCAAGAAGCTGAACGCACCCGCATAGCAAAAGACTTGCACGATGGCTTGGGTGGTTTGTTCTCAACCGTAAAAATGTATTTCAGCAGCCTTCAACACGACACGCCAACGCTAAAAGAAAATGATCTTTTTCAAAAAAGTTATTCCATTGTGGACACCGCTTCGGTTGAAATAAGAAGAATTGCCCACAGCATGATGCCCGAAGTGTTGATGAGGCTAGGACTCGTAAATGCCTTGAAAGATTTGTGTGACAATATTAGTGCTGGGAAATTGATAAAAGTTTCTTTGGAAGTTCATGGAATTCAAAATCGGTTTAACGCCAATACAGAAATTATGCTCTATCGGATTATTCAGGAACTGCTGAATAATATCATGAAACATGCAAATGCTACGGAAGTTATTATTCAATTTATAAAAGAAGCAGAAAGATTAAGTGTGGTGGTGGAAGATAATGGGCAGGGGTTTAACACGCAGCAATTCGATGAAAGTAAAAGCACCGGCCTTGAAACGGTAAAAAGCAGAGTCAGTTATTTAAATGGCAAATTAAGTATTGACTCTGAAAAAGGAATTGGCACTACTATCATGATGGATTTTCTAATCAATGAATAGCCCAACAACCATACTGATCATTGATGATCACCCGCTTGTTGCCGATGGCATCAAAACGATGTTAAAGGAATCTGAGAATTTGAAGATTATAGGAGTTTGCAAAACCGCCAGCGAGTCACTCAGTTTTTTGATGGAACAAACGCCAGACATCATTTTACTAGACATTAGTTTGCCGGATATGGATGGCCTTCAATTATGTGAGGCTATTAGAAAGAAGAACAAAGAATCTAAAATCATTGGCCTTACCTCTACGA
The DNA here is from genome assembly GCA_018063305.1 of Cyclobacteriaceae bacterium. Classification (GTDB taxonomy): domain Bacteria; phylum Bacteroidota; class Bacteroidia; order Cytophagales; family Cyclobacteriaceae; genus ELB16-189. Next base: position 16,807 of record JAGPBO010000011.1, on the reverse strand, counting down.
ATGAAGCTGGAATTATCACTGGACTGCTTCAGCGCGGAGGCAACGGTTACCTGCTAAAGAACATGGAGCGCGAAGATTTGATTGAGGCAATTGCCATCGTTATAACCGGAAAGATATACTTAAGCAAAGCGGCCAATGAAAGAGTGCTGGAACAATTTCATCGATTAGGATCAACAGAAACAAATCCCGTTTTAACCAGACGCGAAAAGGAAATTCTCAAATTACTTTCGGATGGATTGAACGGCCCCGAGATTGCTGAGAGACTTTTTCTTAGCCCGTTGACGGTGGAAACGCATCGTAAAAATCTTCTGCGAAAATTTAATGCGCATAGCGTACAGCTACTACTGAAGATTGCCCGCGATAATAATCTCTTGTAGATTAATAAGGTGAAGTTACTTCACCTTAAAATCTAGTTCCGAAACAATTTCGGCCTTACTGTTTTTATCGAACACTCTTATTTTACAATGATAGGTATTGCCAGAGACCATGGGGTTGCCCACTGTAACGGACCCGCGCAAGACAGAAGCATCTTCAGCCGAAAACCCATCCGTATAGGAAGCGAGCAAGTCACTTTCGTTCAAAATATATGCTCCAGCTTCATCGGTTACTTGTAAGGAAAGTCCGGGAAAAGCTTTTCCATCTTTTAAAGAATAGTTTTTAACTCCTTCGTAAACAATCGAAAACTTGGTGTCCAAAGCAACTTCATTGCTTGTGAGTTCTTTGTCTTCGGTATCAACAATATAAATATCATCAACAGCAAATCCGGAATAATTTGTTTTGGTTCCGGTGTTAACATCCATCTTTACGCCTGCTGAGGCGCTGAGGTTAAAACCGGATTTCGAATCGGATGAACCTCCGCAGGCACATAACCCTGCAATTAGGGTACATGCAAATAGAATATTGATTTTTTTCATAAGGTTGGTTGAGGTTAAAATTTTGTATTTCAAAGAAAGATATACATAAGCAAGGATGAATCCCCCAAAAAGGGGATTTTTTGAAATCATTATTGTTAAGTACCAAGCTATTCTAAACTAAATAGATATTGTTTGGATGTTATCTTTGCCCCCATTCTCTTTTATATGATAGCATCTTTAGGTGTTAAGATAGTTTCGAAAGGTAAAGCTTGCTTAATAGCGATAAGTTTTTTTGCCATTATGCTTACCAGCCATTTCGGTTGGGCTCAAACGCAACGGCCTAAGATTGGATTGGTTCTTAGTGGCGGTGGAGCAAAAGGTATTGCACACGTGCGGATTCTTCAGGTCCTGGATTCATTGGGGATTGTGCCCGATTATATTGCGGGTACGAGTATGGGCTCGGTAGTTGGCGCCTTGTATGCTTCCGGATACTCGGCCCATCAAATTGATTCCATCACCCAAGCTATTCATTGGAGTAGTCTTTTTTCCAATTCCGTTTTGTTTGATGAAATTAATATTGAAGAGAAGGATGAATTTGGTCGTTACATTTATGAACTTCCCTTAAACGGCTTAAAACCACAATTACCCTTGGGGATGGTAGTAGGACAAAATATTGAAGAGCTTTTGTCTTCACTCTTTTTTCCGGTAAGCACCATTACGAATTTTGATAAACTGCCAACGCCTTTTTTATGCGTGGCCGCAGATATAGTAAAAGGCGAACCCGTAGTGCTGCGCAAAGGTAGTCTTGCTTCGGCTGTGCGAGCGAGTATGTCAATTCCTACGGTATTTACTCCGGTGCGTATGGATGGTCGGCTACTGGTGGATGGCGGGGTATATGTAAATCTACCGGTAGAGTATTGCCGGCAGATGGGAGCAGATTTTATTATAGCGGTAGATGTTGGGGGTGGTTTAATGAGAGAAGATGAATTAACTTCAGTCGCTCAATTATTGGTTCAAACGACTTTTCTCGCAAGCAATATTAGTTACGAAAAAGAAAGAGCGAACAGTGATATTTTCATCGATGTATTTTCTCATTTGAAATATGGCACGATGGATTTTGAGGAAGGCTCTTCCATGATGCAGAGTGGCGATACAGCCGTAAAGGCCGTAATGCCGCAACTTGTAGAACTGGCAAATCGGCTAAAGGAATATCCGGGTCGTCAACGGCAACCCGTAGGTCAAAGACCTTTGCGGTATTCGCTTGAAAAAATAACCACAGAAGGAATTAGTAAACTTAATCAGGATTTGGCGCTGGAAAAATTTGGATGGCGGGTTGGTGATCGGGTGACCAATAGTCAAATTTCAAATAGCGTACACAAGTTGTTGGGCACGCGTCTGTTTGATAAAATAAGTTATACTATTGATGGAGATACTGCATCTACTGCGTTAACCTTGCGGGCAACAGAAAAGCCAGCCAACGCAGTTAAATTTGCTGTTCACTTTGATACCGATCGGGGTGCAGGTCTTGTACTTAATTTCACGAAACGCAACTGGCTTTTGCGCTCATCAAGATTGGTTGGAACTCTTGACTTGGCCGAAAATCCTAAAGCCAGGCTAAACTACTTTTATTATACCGGCAACAAGTCGCGCTGGTGGCATCATACGGAAGTATATGCGGAGCGACTATTGATGAACACGTATATTGAGGGTACTCCCATTCCTAACATTCTCAACAGGTATTTGGGCATCTCCACACAGCTAAACCAATCAATCAATAAGGAAAGCTTCTGGGGTTTTGGTTTGCTTTGGCAAAACACACAGCTAAAACCAAAAGTGGATCCGCGCACCGAATCAAGTCCTGATTCATTAGAAATTATAGAGTATAATTTTAAAAGTCTGGCGGCTAAACTTCAATATCAGATTAACACAACAGATCGGGTTTACTTTCCTACCCGAGGCAAATGGATAAGCATAGAAGCGAAAGCAAATTTTAGCAATCCATTTGATGCACACTTGTATTTTACTTCTCCGGACACCACATTCAATACCTTCCAGAGCGGACGGGTACAACCCTATCTTCGATTTAACCTGAGAGCTCAAAGAAATATAGAGATTAGGAAAGGAGTTGTTTTGCAGATTGTAGGACAGGTAGGTTTAACGCAAGAGGTGTTTACCTCAGAGAATAAATATTCGGCATACACCGTTGGTGCAGGCGATTTTATATCGGTGGGTGGCCAGTTACAACGGCCAAGGCCTACTAGTTTTGTTTTTATGGGATTGAAGGATGGTGAGCTAGCCGTGCCGCAGGTATTCATGGGCGGGGTTAAGGTGCAAACGGAAATAGCAAAGAACACATACTTAACACCAGCCATAAATTTGCTTGCAGCCGGGCATGACGCAAAAGATTTCTGGCACACGTTAACCGATTTTCATTTTTCTGAAGAAGTAAATGATTCGGCATTTTACCAATTTGGCTTCGGTCTTACAGCCAGCTATATGTCTTTGCTGGGCCCCATTCAGGTTTCGGTATCAAAAGATTTACAAGTAGATAAGGTGCGGGGCTTTTTTAGCATAGGATTTAATCTTTGATATTCAACATAAAGGGAGTGGTAATTTGATTACTCAACTTTGCCATAGCCTGTATAGCCGGTTGGGTAACCAGCATCTTCAAGCATTAATATCCGGAATCCTTTGATGCAGGAAAAAAATGCATTGTAAGTTTTTGGTTTTCCCTCCAGATCAGAAAAGTTTATCTGCCAGTTGTTAGGCATAGAAAACTGGCCACTTGATTTTACATTTTGAAATTTAATATTACCCACAAAGCCGCTGGCAACACTGAGATCCCATTTGTATGTATTCTGCGGACCAAATTCAAAATTCTGATTGGATGAATGAGTGTCCATTCCGGCACTGGCACCGGTGTATGCATTTGCATATTGCTGTGTACCAGAAAAATTGTTTGTCCATTTACCAGTAAGATCCGTGGCGGCTACTGCAAATTTGTTATAGTTAGCCATGCCTTCAACTTTTTCCCAACCGTAGGATGTTTCATGGTAAGGGCCAAATTCCTGTTCGAAGGTTTTTTTATCAGGCGTTATAAACTCCAGGTATTTCCCACTCCCATTTGAATAATTCATTTTGAACAATACAATATGAACCGATGTGCCGGTTGTTTTTTCTACAGCATCGCCTTCGGCAAACTCAATTGATTGCCAACTACTGATTGGTTTAAATTCAAAATTACTGGCACTACTGTATTTTGGAGCCACTAATATATTCCAGGCGTTTTTTAATCCATCCATAAGCACGGAATTATATGCATCTGCATTTTTATTGGGATAATGAATAAGCACTTTTATATTTCCTTTTGTTACCTGTATCCAATCTTCCTGTACGGTGCTTACCCAGCCATCATCAAAGTTGGTAGTGGAAAATGAATAACTACCTGATGATAGTGTAGGGAGTTGAGTGTTTTGATTATTGTTAATTTGTGTAACTGGTTTTTCTTCAGCATCGTATAGGTAGGATTTTGTCATGGCTCCGCCTGAGTAAAAATTAAACTCACCGTCTCTTTTTGTTTCGCTTGAAGTAGTTGGAGCCAGTATTAATCTCTGTCGGTCATAAATCGTGGTATATTCAAAACTATATTGAACGGATTCTAAAACAAGGTTACCAGATTTTAATACCGGGTCGGTCTTTTCTTTCTGGCGAACTTCAAATTTACTCGTTACCGGTTTTAGTGTAATCTTGCTTCCATCTATTTGATAAGTTCCATCTTCGTACACCATATAATATTTGGGTGCGTAATTTTGAAATGTTGTAGTTGAAAATTTATAAGTTCCGTTGCTGTAAAACTGATAACTGTTGGTTGAATATCCTGCATAGTTTCCCATGGCATCTTTCCGGTTTTGGTGACTTTTCCAAACATAGTTGATAAGTGAGCCAGAAGTTGTAATAGGCGTATTCGTATTACTTTGTTGCTTCCCATCAATGGATTCAATTGCCTTATTGGTATTTTGAACAGGTTGTATTGGTTGCTGAATAACAGGTGTCGCAGCGGGCGGTTTACCTGTAGTATTTTCTACCTGTGTGTTGAAGTTAGGTGTGGAGCTAGCTTCTGCAAAGTAGAGACTGCTTTCCTTTGGATTCATCAAAAAGTATACGATAACAAAGCGCTTATCTTTTTGGGCCCATAAATAATTGGCGCTTTCTGTTGCAATAATTTTCCAATTGCGGATAACGAGCCTCTTAACAAGGGAATCCTTATTAAACCTATTTAATGAAGCCGGAGGCAATATCAGCACCTCAGTATTTTGCACCTTGGTACCGGTCTTGTCACTCTCCATTTCCAGCAGTGTGGCGGCTGCGGCCACACTCAATATTCTACTATCTTGTTTACTGCCATTCGGTAAACCAATACCTGTTAAGGCCGATTGTGTAATAGGCGTAAGTTTTTTCTGAGCATTGGCGACTGTCACAAATGCGCAGAGTAAGCTGAGTAGAAATATTTTTTTCATATAAAATGGAGTATGTTCATTTGTACCCTTAAGAAGACAACTAGAATTTTGCCCATTCGGATCCCTTTTCGGCACAATTCTGTTTTCATTTTCATATGCATCGGCCAGTTGCTTGTCAGTTGCCTTGGGAATATCTTTTATCGAAGGCATTTTTATACCCATGCTGTCCATCATTTTTTTATCCTCTGGACTCATGTCGTTCATCTCCTTCTGCATTTCTTTCATCATCTCCTCCATCTCTTTTTGAGTAGGAGGTTTTTCTTTTTCTTTTGGCTTGGGTTTTTGTTGTGCGAAGGAGTTTTGGCTGGCCCCTTAGACACATGAAAGGTGATGATTTAATGATTTAATTCTCTCCCCTAAAAAGGGGGTTTTTCAAAAAGAATAGTGAGCGAAAGACACGAAGTGAAAGGATCAGTTAGATTTGTATAGCTATGCGTTTTATTACCGGTTATTTTGTATTGGCCTTATTGCTGATGGCAATGACCATTAGTGCTCAGGACTTTTACGACCGCGATAGTCTGTGGCAGGTATTTGAGAAATCAAAACCAGATACGAATCGGGTACATGTATACATTCAACTCGGTCAGCAATACGAAACCAATAATCCGGATTCAGCGCTTTTGCTTTATGAACAAGCACTAAAACTCAGTCAACAACTGAAGTATACACGCGGCATTATCAGCTATTATACCAATGCCACCTATGTATATAATTTGCAAGGCAATTATGACACGGCCCTTATTCTTAATTTGAAATCGGTTGAAATTGCGCGTGCCTTTGGCAACCCCGAACGGCTGGCTGCATGCCTGGGCAATGTGGGGGCAACCTACATAAGCATGCGACAACATGAAAAAGCATTGGAGTACCAATTGCAAATTATTCCTCTTTACGAAAAGCTAAATGACCAGATTAAACTCAGTACGCTCTATGGCAATCTTTCCTATATCTATGGAAACATTAAACAATACAAGAAAGCGATTGAGTATGGTGAGTTGTCCCTTCAAATAGGCCGGCAAATTAAAAACGATTACTCCATTACCACTACCTTGGTTAATTTATCAACCGTTTACATTTTAACAGGCGAAATACAAAGAGCAGTAAAAGCATTGGAAGAAGCAAGGGCTATTGCCAAGCGCACGAACAACCAGTATGCACTTTTAATTACTTCACTCAACCTGGGTGATGCGAATATTAAACTTGGTAATTTTCATAAACTGGAATCGTATTTTGATGAAGCCTTAACCTTAGCTGAAAAACTGGGTGATAAGGAATCTGTAGTGATTGCATTGCGCGGAAAGGCTCTCCATTCCTTTTATAGTAAGAAGATAGTTGAGGCCGAGTCTTACGCCAATCAATCGCTTCAACTGGCTATTGCCAATAACATGATTGAGAATATTGGTAAAGCCTACACAGTGTTAGCGGATATTGCCGTTTTAAAAGGGGATTTCAGAGCGAACAATTATTATGCTATAAAGAGTGATTCTATCCGAACGTTACTCTTGAATGAATCCATTGCTGAAAATATTCAAGAGTTGGAAGCAAAGTATGAATTTGAAAAAAAGGAACAACAAATTAAACAACTGGAACAGGAGGCCGATATAAAAGATCTTTCCATAAAGCAAAACCGATTATTAAATTTCATTCTCGTGGTTTCGTTGTTTGCCGTACTGGCCATTGTCATGTTAGCCAGACGAACCTACCAGCAGAAAAAGAGAATTCTGGAACGAGAGAATGCATTGAATCAAAGTCGTATTTCCCAACTGGAAAATGAAAAGCAATTGTCTGCCAGTGAATCGGTAATTAAAGGCCAGGACGAAGAACGTGGCCGATTAGCCAAAGACTTGCACGATGGCTTAGGGGGATTGTTATCAGGCATAAAATTTTCTTTAACGAATATGAAATCAACCGTAACCTTAGATGCCGACAGCGCATTAGTCTTTGAACGATCGCTCGATATGTTGGATCATTCTATCTCTGAGCTAAGACGGGTTGCCCACAACATGATGCCCGAAGTGCTTGTTAAGTTTGGCCTGGAAGAAGCAGTAAAGAGCTATTGCGACAGTTTACAGAAGGCACGAGTCTTCCACATAGATTTTCAAGCTCTTAATTTGGTTGCCAGGCTAGACTCAAAAACTGAAATTTTTATTTATCGGATTATTCAGGAATTGTTAAACAATATTTCAAAGCATGCTAAAGCCAGTCATGTGTTGGTTCAGCTTTCCCGAAATGGTGATGAAATGAATTTAACCGTAGAAGATAACGGCATTGGGATGAATCCCGATTTAATAAATAGTGCAACCGGATCGGGCTGGACAAGCATTCGCACCCGAACGGAATATTTGAAGGGCAAACTGGATGTTCAATCCAGCGGAGGTAATGGAACTTCTGTACATATAACCATTCCCATTTCATGATCCGGATTTTTATAGTGGACGATCATCCCATGGTAATTGAAGGCATTCGTGCTATGCTAACGCAATTGCCGGAAGTTGAAGTGACTGGGCACGCAATGAATGCGGCTTCTTGTCTGGGATACTTTGTTAATAATTCAGCCGATCTGGTTTTGCTCGATATCAGTCTTCCAGATCAGAGTGGTATCGATGTGTGTAAAATCTTAACCAGGAATAATGCGGAGTTAAAAATAATTGCGCTTACAAATTTTGATCAGCTCACCTATCTGCAAAACATGAAAGACGCTGGGGCACGTGGGTATCTCTTAAAAAATTCATCGCTTGAAATTATTCAACACGCTATTACCGTAGTGATGGCCGGGGATGAGTATTGGTTAGGTCACGACAATGTAAAGAAAAGTATTCAGGAACATAACCAGCCCTTGCTTACCAGGCGCGAGATAGAAGTGCTTAAACTAATTGCTGAAGGATTGACCAATCAGGAGATAGCCGACAAATTATTTGTGAGTACCAGCACGGTAGACTCGCATCGCAAGAACCTGATTTCAAAGTTTCAAGCTAAAAATACAGCCGCTCTTGTGCGAACCGCTTTTGAGAATAAAATTATCTAAACATGAAAAAGGGAAAGGGAAAAATAGTTCGCCACTAAAAGTCGGTGATAAGCTTCAAACTTACTTCAACCAAAAGTATAGCGCTGCATCAGTACAGAAAATCCGACCTTTAGCAGGGATGCGGCTGACTTTTGCTATCACCAAAACATCAAACAATCAGCCCTACTTAGCTAATGGCACCTGGATTGCTGTTGAACCGACTCGACCATTATGATCATGAAAAAATTACTATTCCTTATTTGTGTGCTGAACAGTTTTCTTGCGCTTGCACAAAAAAACACGTTCGATATCGTCACGTATACCGCACCGGTAGGCTGGACGCCCGAAATAAAAGATTTTGCAGCTTCCTACACCAAAACAAATAATAAAGCGAAAAGTTGGTGTCGCATCACGATTTATAAAAGCATTAAAAGTAGTGGTGACCCCACAGTAGATTATACAAGTGAGTGGAACACATTGATGGTGAAAAACAATTGGGGGCAAAGCACGCCACCCACTCCTGAGATTGAAACAGAGGATGGCTGGACATCCAATTCCGGTGTTTCTCCTTTTACGTTTGAAAACAAAGAGGCCTATTCTTTACTAAGTACAATTTCCGGCTATGGTGTTGAGGTAAGCATTGTTGTGTTAATGAACACGAAAGAGTTTATGAAGGATGTAGAGAAAATGCTATTCTCGATGGATTTACAGAAGCCGGAAGTTCAATCCGTTGCGCCTGTTGTAGAAAAAGTTGCTGAACAACCAGCACAGTCAACTGTAACAAGTGCCCCTGGCAATCAGGGAATCTCTATGTCCACTACCAACTTTGATGATGGTTGGGTGGCGCAACCTTTTGCCGATTATGTGCGCGTTGCAAAAGGATCGACCGTGGTGCTGTTGCATTATGGAATTGGAATAACGGATGAAATGCGTGCGTCTGGTAATATTGAAGGAGTTCTGTTCGACAGGGTCATTCAACCGCGTTATGTAGTTAGTAATCTTAAAAAATATGATAATGGCGGACCTTGTTATTTCTGTATAGATTTTTTCGAAGCCGATGTAATAGAAAAAGCTACCGGGAAGAAGTACTATCTTGGGTTTCGGACAATCACAAATAGTGGCGTATCTAAATGCATTGAAATAATTTCTCCTTCTGCGGGAGCATTTCAACAAGAATTTTCGGACCAAAAAAAAATAGAGGCTATGCTTAACTATAACAAATTTGCAGTCGCTTCATCAGATTTGGTTGGCAATTGGGATGAAAGTACCGGCTCTTATTTAGATATGTACAATACAGTTACTGGCTCCTATGCAGGCATGAATACGACTTCTGCATCCAACTCCTTTATGTTCAATTCGGATGGCACATATAATAGTCGTTACGTTGGAGCCTTTGGCATGATTGGGGATATGAAGGTGTACGATCAAAAGTATAAGGGTGATTATGCCGTTACCCCCTGGGAAATCACCTTGACTAAACAGTTTGAGGGGAAACCAAAAATATACATGGCTCAGTTTGAAGCCGTGCGCGGGGGTCGGGTTTTGCACCTCACCGATAAGCAATCTTCCGGGATGCAGTATCATCTTGTTAAAACTAAATAAGTAAGAACTAATTCTCTCTTGCTTCACTTCGTCCTTTGCGGGAAGGATAGAAATTTGCATTCTGTTCGGGTGTCTTTGAGGCTCGGAATTATTTTTGAATTACCTTCGCCCTATGGCTGATAAAAAACTTTTCTTGTTAGATGCGTATGCCCTTATTTACCGGGCTCACTTTGCCTTTACAAAAAACCCACGCATCAATTCAAAAGGACATAACACTTCGGTACCGTTTGGATTTACGAATACACTACTGGAAGTAATTCAAAAACAACAACCCACTCATATTGCTGTAGCCTTCGACACAGCGGCACCTACTTTTCGCGATGAAATTTTTGAAGCTTATAAAGCAAATCGCCAGGAATCGCCCGAAGATATACGCGCGGGGATACCCATCGTAAAAGAAATTATCCGCGGGTTTAATATCCCCATTTTAGAATTGGATGGCTATGAAGCCGATGACATTATCGGAACGATTGCTAAGCGTGCCGAGAAAGAAGGCTTTGATGTGTACATGATGACACCCGATAAAGATTTCGGACAATTAGTGAGTGATAAAGTTCATTTATATAAGCCGGCCTACATGGGCAATGCGGTGGATGTACTAGGCCCCAAAGAAGTATGCGAGAAATGGGACATCGAAGATGTGTCGCAAGTGATTGATATGTTAGGCTTGCAAGGCGACACCTCCGATAACATTCCGGGTATACCAGGCATTGGACCCAAAACAGCTGCCGAGTTGCTAAAGAAATACAAAACGGTGGAGGGTGTGGTGGCGCACGCATCGGAATTAAAAGGAAAACAAAAAGAGCGAGTAGAAGAATTTGGCGAGCAGGCTATCCTTTCAAAAAAGTTAGCCACCATTGTTACGGATGTGGCTATTCCGTGGAATGAGAAAGATCTTGTGTATACCGGTCCGGATGCTGAGAAGTTAAAACCGATTCTGGAAGAACTCGAATTTAAAACCATGACACCACGCATTTTTGGTTTACTTACCGGTACGCCAACGCCCGCAGCTAAAGAATCCAAAGCGGCTCAATTGTCAATGTTTGGATTAGCAGAACCAGAAGTCGCACGCGTGGTCGAGAAAAAAAATCTTGATCCGAAAAATGTTACTTACCGGGTAATTGAAAAACACGAAGAGATTCAAGCGTTGATAGAAAAAATTATTGAGCGGAAAGAGTTTGCCTTTGAAGTGCTCACCAACGAGGCTGAGAATTTTGATTTTGAAGCAACCGATTTAATTGTCTCCAGTGGTGCGCAAGAAGGATATATCATCAATCTCTCAGAAGGGAAAGCAATTGCTTCATTTAAGCCTGTGTTTGAAGATGAGGCCATAAAGAAAGTTGGTCACAACATAAAGACTTTTATTTTGGCGTTAAAAAAATTGGATGTTGCTGTCAACGGTAAATTGTTTGATACGATGTTGGCGCACTACCTCATCGAGCCGGAGGCCTCGCACGATTTGGGAATTTTGAGCGGTCAGTATTTAGACTATCAATTGTCAACAGATTCATCTAACCCACAAGAAGCTGCTTGCGAACGGGTTGATCAAACGCTTCAACTTAAAGAGCCGCTTCAAGCCGAGTTGGTACGCAAAGGACAGTGGCGCTTGCTGCAGGATGTAGAGATGCCCTTGGTAACCGTGTTGGCAGCTATGGAATATGAAGGCGTAAGCATTGATGAAGAAACTTTAAAGTGGATGTCGGATGCTTTACGAACGGATAGCTTAAAAGTACAGAAGGAGATTTTTGAAATTGCCGGTACCGAATTTAACATTGCTTCACCCAAGCAACTGGGCGAAATTTTGTTTGACAAAATGAAACTGCAAGACCTGCCGGGCGGACAGGCAGGCAAAACAAAAAAAACCAAGACGGGCCAATACGCCACCGGGGAAGAAATTTTGGTGAAGTTGGCCGATGAACATGAGATCGCAAAAAAGATTCTGGACTTCCGTGAGTATGAAAAATTGCGATCGACTTATGTAGATGCCTTGCCCAGGATGGTGAGCAAATTTGATCATCGTATACACACCGATTACCGACAAGCAGTAGCGGCCACCGGTCGGTTGAGTTCAAACAATCCTAATCTTCAGAACATTCCGATCCGCACGGAAAAAGGACGACAAATACGGAGCGCTTTTGTGCCGCGCAGCAAAGAGTATTTATTTATGTCTGCCGATTACTCACAAATCGAATTGCGCATTGCGGCTTCTTTTGCAAAAGATCAAACCATGATTGAAGCGTTTCGCAATAAGCGCGACATTCATGCGACCACGGCAGCTAAAGTATTTAAGGTAGCCCTGGAAAAAGTTACCCCTGACATGAGGCGTAAGGCGAAGGAAGTAAACTTTGGAATCTTATACGGAAGTACTGCGTTTGGTCTTTCACAAAATCTGGGCATCTCGCGTACGGAAGCCAGTGAGATTATAGAATCGTACTTCACAGAGTTTTCTGCCATTAAGCGCTACATGGATGATTCAATAAACTTTGCGCGGGATAAAGAATATGTAGAAACTATTTTAGGTAGAAGGCGCTACTTGCGCGATATCAATTCAAGAAATATTACTACTCGTGGGTTTGCCGAGCGTAACGCGATTAATGCACCCATTCAAGGAAGCGCTGCTGATATCATTAAAATCGCCATGATCCAGATTCACAAATGGCTGGAACGCGAAAAGTTGAAAACCAAAATGACCATGCAGGTGCACGATGAATTAGTTTTTGACTTGCATAAAGACGAGGTGGACATCGTTAAACCCAAAGTAATGGAGCTAATGAAATCAGCTGTAATTCTGGAGGTGCCTATGGAAGTAGAAGTAGGCGTTGGTGAAAATTGGTTAGAGGCTCATTAAACTCTCCGCTTCATTTTAATAAATAATCCGCGAATTAATTATACAATTAATTCAAATGACCTTATTGAGCGTATTGTCAATAATGTATGATATTATATACAGATTCATTATTATTGTATAATATATTATACGTTATGAAACCTAAAAAGATCTCCTTACTACCCAAAATTGAGAAGATACTGTCCGAAACAGGGGAAAATATAAAATTAGCGAGGCTTCGTAGGAAACTAGGTGCTGAGCAGGTGGCCGAGCGGGCAAATATCAGCCGGATGACCTTATTCTATATTGAAAAGGGAAAGGAAGGTGTGTCTATGGGGGCCTATGCTCAAGTGCTGTTTGTACTCGGTCTAGAAAAGGATTTACTAAAGTTGGCTGGTGATGATCCATTGGGGAGAAAATTACAGGATGCTAATCTCCTTGTTAAAGAAAGGGCGCCCAAGAAAAAAAGTAAATGAAGATGGCTAAGAGTTTACCAAAACGAACAATACAAGTATATGCGCATTGGGTAGAGCTTAAACAGCCAACCTTAATTGGTTTTTTACATTCTACCTTATTACGAGGTAAAGAAATTTTTTCTTTTGAATACGATAATGACTGGCTGAAGTCAGGACGTGTTCAAAATCTTGACCCTGACCTTCAACTATATTCAGGACAACAATATCTGGCTGAAGGAAAAAGCAATTTTGGAATTTTCTTGGACTCATCACCCGACCGTTGGGGAAGAGTACTGATGGACAGACGTGAAGCTGCTATGGCAAGAAAGGAAGAACGAAAACCTAAAACACTTTTTGAAACGGATTATCTGCTTGGTGTATATGATGGCCATCGAATGGGAGCACTGCGATTTAAAGAAAACGAAGACGAACCTTTTTTGAATGATGATACCGAGATGGCCACACCACCGTGGACCTCTATCCGCGAACTTGAACAAGCTAGTTTGCATGTTGAAGATGATGATATGGATGATGATGACAAGTTAAAATGGCTTAACATGTTAATGGCCCCTGGGTCGTCATTGGGTGGCGCGCGGCCCAAGGCCAGTGTGTCAGAGGCGAAGGGGCAATTGTGGATTGCAAAGTTTCCGAGTAAAAATGACAACCGAGATATGGGGGCATGGGAAATGGTCGTTCACGAATTGGCTGTAGGAGCCGGTCTGAATGTTGCTGATGGTATGACCGGGACATATTATAGTAAACACCACACTTTCCTAACCAAACGATTTGACAGAAATGCTAAGGGTGAACGAACACATTTTGCCTCGGCTATGACTTTATTAGGCTATACAGATGGAACTAATCATCAAAGCGGTGTAAGCTATCTTGAACTAGTTGAATTTATTACCAGACATGGAGCTAATGTTGACCATGATCTTGAAGAATTATGGCGAAGAATTGTGTTTTATATAGGTGTGAGCAACACCGATGATCATTTAAGGAATCATGGTTTTCTATTGACTGATAAAGGGTGGATACTTTCTCCTGCTTATGATATTAATCCTGTGGAAACCGGAACAGGGCTGAGCCTTAATATTTCCGAAAAAGAAAACGCATTGAATTTAGATTTAGCCATTGAAGTAGCTGAGTATTTCAGAGTTGATGAACAAAGAGCAGAAAAGATTATTGATGGGGTGAAAAAGTCAGTTGTTAAGTGGAATACTTTAGCACAGAAGTATGGAATATCAAAAAGTGAAAGAGATTTGATGAGCAGAGCTTTTAGGTGTGTCTAAGGGCTGGCCCTCACCCCTGGCCCCTCTCCTCGGGGAGAGGGGTGGCCGAGGAACAAGGTCGGGTTGAGGGATTAAAACATTTCGGTCAAAACCGTGTTCTCGTTCCGTGACTTATTTTATGAAACCAATATTATTTACTCTGCTTTTTTCGTCTTCCATTTTGGTAAATGCCCAAACCGGAATTATTCGTGGACGCGTACTCGATAAAAATACCCAGGAAGCAGTGATTGGAGCCAATGTTGTAATTGAGGGAACAACTACCGGAGCGCCAACCGATATAGAGGGTTACTATAAAATAACTAACGTACCGGTGGGCAGCTTTAATTTGGTTGCCACCTCTATCGGATACAATTCCTTAACCAAGTTTAACATCATACTAAATTCAGGGAACGAGCAGATTGTAAATTTTGAATTGATTGAAAGCGCTACCACGTTGGACGAAATCGTGGTGAAGTTCGATAAAGGTAAGTCGGCCTCGGCTGCAGATATGATTACGCCTTTATCTGTGCAGGCATTAACCACCGAAGAAATAAAAAGTAATCCCGGTGGTAACTTTGATATCTCGCGGGTTATTCAGGCTTTGCCGGGTGTGGCCGGATCGCCATCTGGTAATGTGCGAAACGATATTATTATTCGTGGAGGTGCACCCAACGAAAACGTTTTCTATTTGGATGGCATTGAAATACCAGTGATCAATCATTTTCAAACACAAGGAAGTTCGGGTGGGCCGCAGGGTATGCTCAATGTTTCCTTCATTGAAGATGTAAAGTTAAGCTCATCGGCTTTTGGCGCACAGTTCGATAATGCGCTGGCCTCTGTTTTTGAAATCAAACAACGCGAAGGCAACCCCGAACGAGTTTCGGGAAATATCCGCTTAAGCGGAACAGAAATTGCAGGCACGTTAGAAGGCCCCATTAATCCGAAAACAAATTTTTTAGTATCGGCCCGCAGAAGTTATTTGCAAGTGTTATTTAAAGCGCTCGATTTACCCATTCGCCCCAGCTTTTGGGATTTTCAATTTAAAGTTGCTCACAAAATAGATGATAAAACTACCGTTACCGCTTTGGGCGTGGGTGCTATTGATCACTTTACGCTGGTTGCACCTCGCAATGCCACGCCCGAAAATCAATATATATTAGATGCAACTCCAACGATTAATCAGTGGAATTATACTACCGGAATTGGCATCAAGCGATTGATCAATAAGGGATTTATTAATGTGGCCCTAAGCAGAAATGTATTTAATAATAGTGTTGATCGTTTTGAAGACCGGCAGGAAGGCGATGAGAGCAAACGAATACTAAAAATCCGGTCGCAGGAAACCGAGAACAAATTTCGGTTGGATGTAAACAAGTTCGTGAATGGCTGGAAGTTTTCTTATGGCGGCATGGCGCAATACGTTCAGTACACGTCCGATTATTACAACCGCCTGGTGAAAGAGCAACAAGATGATCAGGGAAATATTGTGGTGCCCGAACAAGTCATTGAATTCAATACCGATATTGACTTTGTTAAATATGGCTTCTTTGGCCAGGTGGCAAAAAACTTTTTTAATCAGCGCTTATTGATTTCGGGTGGCATACGTACCGACATGAATACGTTTATGGATTCGGGGAACAATCCCTTAAACACACTTTCGCCCCGAATTTCCTTTTCGTACAGCATAACCAATACCTTAAATTGGAATACTTCTTTTGGAAGCTATTACAAAATACCCACCTATACGATTTTAGGTTATCGCGATGATGCAGGCAAGCTTCAAAATAGAGACACAAAATACATCCGATCGAATCACGTGGTTACCGGGTTTCAGTTTTTGCCTAAGGAAGATTTAAAATTTACACTCGAAGGATTTTACAAAAGATATAATCAATACCCCATATCGGTGCGTGATGGAATTTCATTAGCAAATGAGGGCGGTGATTTTAATGCCATTGGCAATGAAAAAATAACGAGCACGGGCGATGGCAACACCTACGGCCTTGAATTTTCTGTACAGCAGAAATTGGTAAAAAATACTTTTGCGGTACTCAGTTATACGTTTGTTCGCAGCAAGTTTTCTGGTGCCGATGGCGTTTTGTTACCCTCCTCGTGGGATAACCGTCATTTGCTCTCCGGATTAGTGGGCCAAAAATTTAAAAAGAACTGGGAAGTGGGCGTGAAGTATCGACTAGCCGCGGGCGCCCCGTACACTCCGTTTGATTTGGTTCAATCACAATTAAATTATGTTACGTTGGGTACGGGCATTTTAGATTACAC
>JAGPBO010000163.1 GCA_018063305.1 Cyclobacteriaceae bacterium | reverse complement strand
GAATTTTCGAATGCCGAACCGGCCGTGATTGAAAGTCAGGTGTATAACGATTTGTATGAGTTAGTTTATGGCAATACTATTCGTCTCGAAATTCGCAATGAGCAAGGGGAAGTATCTACGTACAGTTATATCACCAGCCCGGGCAGTTCGCGCTACCGGATTGGAGGATTGAAAGAAGGAATTTATCGATTCACAGCATCCACATCAATCAATTATAAAAAAGAAACGGTGACGGGTCAGTTTCTGGTAAGAGCACAAAATGTGGAGGCTCAAAATCTTACGGCCGACTTTGGTTTGCTGCGAACTTTATCTAAAGAGTCAGGGGGTAAGTTTTATACTTCCAATCAGTGGGCAGACTTAACAGCCGATCTTCAGCAAACCAAAACAGCCAGCCTGATTCACTCAGAAGAAACTTTTAATCAGCTGATAAACCTGAAATGGGTATTCTTTCTTTTTCTGGCGTTGGTTAGCACCGAATGGTTTTTAAGAAAATATTTGGGGAGTTATTAGTTGTTCAATTAATAAGCCTGTATGAGAACATCGGTTGGGATATTGAGCTTCTCATGAAGTTGGCGAATCATCTCCAGAGATAGTTTTCTTTTCTTGCTCAGAATTTCACTTGCTCGGCTTTTCAATCCAACCACCTCCGCTAAATCAGTTTGGGTATAGCCCAGTTGTTCCATTCTAAATTTAATTGCCTCAATAGGATCGGGTAAGTCAATTTTGAAATGCTCATTTTCATATTGATCAATGAGGATCCCTAATATTTCAAGTTCATCTCCTTCCGGGGTTGACTTCTTTGCATCAAAAATTATCTCAAGTCTAGTTAATGCTTGTTGATAATCCTTTTTAGTTTTTATAGGTTTTATGTTCATAAGCTATTAAATCTTAGTGGCATCAATTCTATCATACTCCTTGTGGGTTCCTATAAATCGAATCCACATCATCTGATAGTAAAAATTAATCTTAACAATTAATCTGTAATTATTTCCTAAGTTCAACGGAATGATTTTACTTACCAAAGCGGTACCTAATTGAGCTACCCAAGAGCCAACCCGTTGGCGTAGACGAAATATAATTATCTGTTGGTTGAGCATTGCTATCAAAAACTTGGAGCATTCGGGTATACGAAAATGCATACATGTAGCGAGCTTCAAATGAAAGAGCGAACGCTCCAAAATTCAGAGTAAATTCAGAGCCTAATTCAGAACCAAAAACAAGGTTGTTAACCTTTTGGTAATCAGATGCCAAATCTCCGTTAGGAAAATATGAAGAAGCCCAAGTTATGTTTAAGGGGACATGAAGTCCAAATCCTACACTTGGTAGCCACTCCAAATTTTGAAACTTATCCCTCCCATAAATAGAGACCACTCGCTTATATCGCATTGGAATATATAATCGTCTTTCATTACTTGTTGCGCCTGCCAGAGGAAGGTCTGTCTGATAAGAAAGTAAACTCGGAATAGGTGTAAAGCCTATTTCAAATACATTCTGTTTCTTGCGGTAGCCAGCAATCAATCCAATTGACTGATCGGAGGTACCATATATGACTGGATCATTATCGATGTTTATAAATTTATAATACTCTACTCCTAAATAGAAGTTCTTCCTATTAATCAATTGTGGAGATTGGGATGTCTTAGTATCTTTTGGTAAATACCACCTTAGGCCGATGGACAAATTGGTGCCACCACCATTCGAATACCTGTAACCGTCAACAGGTACACCATTTTCAACTCCAGTATAATGGGTAGTAATCATTTTTTGGCCAAATCCGAAAATCCATGAATAATCACCCGTTAAAAATAAATCTCTATAAAGGGGCACTTGTGTCTCTATTCCGACCTGAAATAAAAATTGCGGTTTATTGGTATGAAAATCCTCTGAGATAATTTTTATCGTTCCCGTTGAATTCTCAAAATTTCCGGTACTTGAAGCACTTTGGTTTTTATTTACTTGAAAAATACCACCCGAAGAGACCATTAAACTAAAAGGATTCTTTGATTTGTAATTATAGAGCCTTATTGGCTTCCTTACCAGGGTGTACTTGTATTTTAAACCAAAATTAGAAGCCATTTCCGAGGGAGCAAACCATGCTATGCTACTCCCCAAAGATTCAACGAAATATGCATATAACTGCTGAGTATACGTTAGCTCAATCATTTGCTTACCTCCAAGGTCATAACCTATATGATATCCAAAATTAGTGGGTACAATTTCACTTAATGAATTCTTTGTTGCAGCAAAACTGGCGGGATAGTTTTTGTAACTTAAATGATATCGCTGAGACGATACAAGATATTGATTACTTCCTAAATAGAATTTTTGGGAATAACTCTGGAAGTTAAAGCAAAGGAAAAATAAAAGTAAATAGAAATTACTCTTTAAACTTATTGGGAGGAGATTGAATCTCCCCCAATAATTAAAAAAGTCACTTAGGGACATACCAGCGGATTATAGGGCAGATAAGTTAAATCATAGAACAGATTCGAACATGTTAAAGTATTTGTTCCATAAGTTCCCGAATGGCACGACCAACCAGAAAAATCGAAATGAGCAACATTAGCTCCGCTTAGTGAGCCAAACCAAAACTTAGTATGCTTTGACCAGTTACCCCGCCTTTTTGTTTATTCGCTCTTCTTTTCTTTCGAGGAGGCCTTTGGTTTTTTCACCTTGACGGTTAATACTTCACCGGTGCCCTCATAGTCGGCCATAATAGTACCTCCTTCTACAATTTCACCTTTTAGGATTTCTTCTGCTACTGGGTCTTCCAGATATTTCTGAATGGCGCGGTTGAGTGGGCGAGCACCAAATTGAGGATCGTATCCCTTTTCTGCTAAGAAGTCTTTTGCTTTCTCAGTAAGTTCAACGTTGTAACCTATGGTGCTTATGCGAGCAAACAATTTGGCAAGCGTAATGTCAATGATCTTGTGAATATGCTCACGTTGTAGTGTATTAAACACAATTACATCGTCCAGGCGATTTAAGAACTCCGGACTGAAAGCGCGCTTCAACGCAGTTTGAATGGTTGACTTCATCACCTCTTCATCGTTATCGCGTTTGGCAGCAGTGGTAAAACCAATACCCGCTCCGAAATCTTTTAAGTCACGAACACCAATGTTTGAGGTCATGATGATAATCGTATTTCTGAAATCTACCCTACGGCCGAGGCCATCGGTTAAAATTCCGTCATCCAGCACCTGAAGTAAAATATTGAATACATCCGGGTGTGCCTTTTCAATCTCATCCAAAAGCACTACCGAATAAGGCTTGCGTCTTACCTTTTCAGTAAGCTGACCGCCTTCTTCGTAACCTACATAACCTGGAGGTGCGCCCACCAGACGAGATACAGAAAACTTTTCCATGTACTCGCTCATATCAATGCGCACAAGTGCATCGTCTTTATCAAACAGATAGGTAGCCAGAACTTTAGCCAATTCAGTTTTTCCTACACCCGTAGGGCCAAGGAATATAAATGAACCAATGGGTTTTCTAGGATCTTTCAATCCAACCCGCGTACGTTGAATAGCCTTCGTTAATTTTTTGATGGCTTCTTCTTGACCTATCACTCGGCCACTCAACTGATCGGCCATGCCCAAAAGCTTATTGCTCTCTTTTTGAGCAATGCGATTAGCCGGAATACCGGTCATCATACCCACCACGTCAGCAACATTATCTTCCGTTACGGTATATTTTTCTGTGCGCGTTTTTTCTTCCCACCGGGCTTTCGCAAGATCAAGCTGTTCAATTAGCTTTTTCTCTTTGTCCCGCAATTGAGCGGCCTCTTCATATTTCTGACTTTTGACAACGCGATTCTTTTCTTTCTTCACGTCTTCGATAGCCTCTTCAAACTTTACAATGTCATCCGGAACGTGAATATTGTTAATGTGTACGCGAGCTCCTGCCTCATCCATCACGTCAATCGCTTTGTCAGGAAGAAAGCGATCGCTGATGTAACGGTCTGATAATTTTACGCAGGCCTCAAGGGCTTCCTTGGTATAGCTTACATGATGGTGATCTTCGTATTTTTCTTTGATATTTTCAAGGATCTGAATAGTTTCATCTACGGAGGTAGAATCTACCATTACCATTTGGAATCTGCGCGCCAAGGCACCATCTTTTTCTATATACTGACGATATTCATCCAGTGTGGTAGCACCGATACATTGTATTTCGCCCCGGGCTAATGCAGGTTTGAACATGTTGGAAGCATCCAGCGAACCCGATGCGCCACCTGCGCCAACAATGGTGTGCAATTCGTCAATAAAGAGAATTACATCGGCAGATTTTTCCAATTCATTCATTACTGCCTTCATGCGTTCTTCAAACTGGCCGCGGTATTTAGTACCAGCTACCAACGATGCCAGGTCAAGGGTAACCACGCGCTTACCAAAAAGAACCCGCGATACTTTCTTCTGAATGATACGCAAGGCAAGACCTTCGGCAATAGCGGTTTTACCAACTCCGGGTTCGCCAATTAAAATCGGATTGTTTTTCTTTCTGCGACTTAATATCTGAGCCACGCGTTCAATTTCTTTTTCGCGACCTACGATTGGATCGAGTTTATTATCCTCAGCTAATTTTGTAAGGTCGCGGCCGAAATTATCAAGTACCGGAGTACGAGATTTTTCAGTTCCTTTTTTCTCTTTGCCTCCACCACCGGGGTTGGCGCTACTTCCAAACATTTTAGAGGAGTCATCATCCGGATCGTCTGTATCAGAAGCCGAAGTAGGTTGATCCGTTTGGTATTCGAGCATTTCTTTCACCACATCATAAGCCACATCGAACTTGTTAAGAATTTGTGTGCCGAGGTTGTCTGGATCGCGAAGGATAGATAGGAGCAAATGCTCCGTTCCGATTAACTGCGCTTTAAATATTTTGGCTTCGAGGTAGGTAATCTTAAGCACCTTTTCAGAAGCCCGGGTTAACGGAATATTTGCCAGATTTTTTATCTCATGAGTAGCCGTGCCTTTAGAAACTTTTTCAATTTCACCTCTAAGATCATCGAGTGGCACCCCCAATTTTTTCAGTACACCAACAGCCACACCCTCACCTTCGCGAATCATCCCTAACAGAAGATGCTCGGTTCCGATATAGTCATGACCCAGTCTTAAGGCTTCTTCCCGGCTTAATGAAATTACTTCTTTGACCCGGTTAGAAAATTTTGCTTCCATATTTGACATATCTTGAGTATTGTAAATGTAGAGTTTTAAGTGTGATAATTCAAAAGACTTAATGAGCTCTAGCTACTGATTTATTGCGTATTCAGACCAGATAGTTAACACATTATAAACTTTATTTGTTCAACTCTTTATTCCGTGAGGCAAGCAGAAGGAAACCCGTCTGTGGGCCTTCGCAAAAAAGAAGGTCGATCATACTCAGGTTTGCTGCAAATTGATTGCCAAACACTTGCTGATAAGGAGTGGGTTTGTAGATAGACCTGTCTGAATAAGGTTTTTTGGCGTGAATCATCGAACGGAGATCATAAAAAGATGAATCCGGACTTTTTTCGTACGTCACACTTACAGAGATGTTGGGTTTGTGTTGAATACATTTCAGACAGAATGACAGCAAGTCGATATTTAAATCAAAAAGAAAGTCCTTCTTTCTATAAATGATATTTCTTAAATCATCCGCATAGAATTCAAAATAGGGTGCCTTGCGATAAGCGGATTCAATTGTACGCCAATGATTGTTTTGCCAGTGTATATTATAATCTATACGAACATCTTTGATTGATATCTTTCCATGTTTACCAGTAAGTGGAACAACTAACATCTCCAGCCCCTGAGCTGTATTAATATAGCATCGGTTGCGAAAACTTTGCTTCACATAATGTTCTTGTTGCTCCCATTTGATTTCACCGAATTGCTGTAATACAATCATGTATTCCAACGAGGGCAGATAATGGGGCTCTATAAGTAAGGATTTCAAGAGGCGAAATTCAAAATAAAAAGTTGTGATCGCTTTTATATCATCCAAAGATACCAAGACCCTGACGGGTAACTATTGCTTCCCCACTGGTAAAATCTACAATGGTGGAAGGCACATTGCCACCAGTGCCGCCATCAATGACCAAATCTACCTTGTTCTTAAAATCCTCATAGATTTCTTCCGGATCGGTCGTGTACTCCTTTATTAAGTCATCATCCTTTATAGAAGATGAAATGAGCGGGTTCTCCAGCAGGTGAACCAGGGCCAGCGGAATAGGATGCGCGGGAATCCGGATGCCCACTGTTTTTTTATTAACGTTTAATATTTTAGGCACGTTGGAGTTAGATTCGAAAATAAAGGTAAACGGACCCGGTAATGATTTTTTTAAGGCTTTAAACTCGGGGGTATCTATTCGTTTAACATATTTTGAGATATGACTGAGATCACTACAAATAAAGGAGAGATTTAACTTTTGAGGTTTTACATCGGTTATTTGACAAAGTTTTTCTACTGCCCTGCGATTCATCAGGTCACAACCAATTCCATAGATCGTATCGGTAGGATACACCACCACTGCACCCTGTTTTAACAGGTTAACCACATGGGCGATTTTGCGTGGCTCAGGCGTAACGGGGTGAATGTTTAAAAATTCAGCGGACATAATTCATTTGCGATATCAATCTCAAAGTCTTGCAAGTTAAACCCAAATTATGCAATAGAAATTTCTATTGCATAATTGACGAATGAAAATCAAAAACTTGTCTAATTAAAACTAAAAATCATTGGTGATTTTCATTGTCAGGATTAAACCTTGACATCCTGACTGTAAAGGTCAGGATCGTCAACCCTTCGGGCAGATTATGCATTAGGAATGCATAATCTGGGTTAAATCAAATACTGTATAGGTAGTGGTCTGCGCACATTTTAGTAATTTTGAACCTCTAATTTTATTTATGGCCGAAGTATCCAAGATCAAGCTTGCTTTTTTTCTTATCGCGTCTACGCTATTAATTACGTTTGTCTTTTATACCTATCAGATTTTGTATACACCCAATATACTGGTAGACAGAGACGACCGGACATTTATTATCCGAAACGGATACACTTTTCGTAACGTTCAGGAAGAACTGGGTAAAGGTGCATTTGTGAACGACATGGTCTCTTTTAGCTTTTTAGCACGATTGAAAGGCTATGACAAGCATGTGTTGCCAGGCCGTTATACGTTACGAAGAAACATGACGAATATTCAGGCTATCGATGTTTTGGAATCGGGAAGCAGGCAAGCGGTAAAAGTAACGTTTACGAACGTGCGTCTTTTGGATGAACTGGGAGAAAAAATCACAAAAAATATTGGTGTATCTCCCACAGAGTTTGATGAAGCGCTGAACGATTTTATTGAAACCAATACGGAAGGGTTTACAAAGGAAAATATCATCAGTATGTTTCTTCCTAATACTTATGAGGTATACTTTAATGTGTTACCCGATGAGTTGATAGAACGCATGCACACGGAGTATAAAAAATTCTGGAATGAAGAACGGCTAGCTAAGGCCCGGGAGATTGGCCTTACCCCCTTTGAGGTTTCTACCTTAGCATCAATCGTACAAGCCGAGAGTGTAAAAAAAGAAGAATCAAAGACCATTGCAGGACTTTACATCAATCGTTTAAAACGCAACATACCGCTGCAGGCAGATCCCACCTTAGTGTTTGCTACGAAGGACTTTGGCGCAAAGCGGGTTCTTAACAGTCATAAGGAAGTTGATTCGCCTTATAACACCTATACGCATACAGGATTGCCCCCCGGCCCCATCAACATGCCGCAGATCTACACCTTGGATGCTGTCCTTAATTATCAACAGCATGATTATATTTATATGTGTGCCCGCGAAGATTTTTCGGGATACCATAATTTTGCAACGAACCTGACGGAGCACAATAAAAACGCACAGCGATACCAAAAGGCATTAGCGCTGGAAATACAAAAAGGAAAGCAGCAAAAGAAATAATGTATACATCCGAAACCCACATACGCGTACGCTACGGAGAGACTGACCAAATGGGCTACGTGTATTATGGGAACTATGCCATGTATTATGAAGTGGGGCGCGTGGAGAGTTTACGAAAATTAGGTTTAACCTATAAGGAATTGGAAGCGATGGGTGTTATGATGCCTGTACTTGAGAACAGGTCCCGATATTTGTCGGCAGCCTTATATGATGACGCTTTAAAGATTGTTACTACCATTCGGGAGAAACCGGGTGTGCGCATTCGGTTTGAATATGATATCTTCAATGGGGATGGCGTGCTGATTCATCAGGGAGAAACAATTTTAGCTTTTGTGGATAAAAGAACAGGGCGTCCTTGCAGGCCTCCGCAGGTATTTCAGGAAGTATTGAAGTCTTATTTTTCATGAAGTATGTAACCCGAAAACGTATTCTGGAGTACTCTACGGCCCGAACCGGACGCAGCTGGTTAAAGAAAATTAAATTCAAAAGATTCGGTAACCTATCGCTTTATAGATTTTTGATCATCTTTTCACACAACATTCAGGAAGATGAAATTCTGGATCGCTCAAACGGGGTTGCCTATAATTTTATTCTAGCTACTTTTCCC
>JAGPBO010000162.1 GCA_018063305.1 Cyclobacteriaceae bacterium | reverse complement strand
TTGGTGGTGGAATCTGTATTGATACCCACCGAAAAAAGAATCACGGCTTGTGTTTCTTCGCAGGTAGGTTGCAGTCTGGCTTGCAAATTTTGCGCTACCGCGCGATTGAAAAGACAACGCAATCTTAGCCCTGATGAAATCTATGATCAGGTGGCGGCTATTAAAGAACAAGCCGAATTATTTTTTGGAAGGCCATTAACCAACGTTGTGTTTATGGGCATGGGCGAGCCATTGCTTAACTATGCCAACGTAACCGAGGCCATTGAAAAAATTACTTCACAAAAGGGTTTGAACATGGCCAATAGACGGATAACCGTTTCTACCGTTGGCGTGGCAAAAATGATTCGCAAAATGGCAGACGATCAGGTTAAATTTAATCTGGCCGTTTCATTGCATTCGGCCATTAATCAAACAAGATCGTCTATCATGCCTATTAATGATACCAACTCATTGGAAGAATTAGGCGAAGCACTTGTTTACTGGTATCAAAAAACAAAAAATAAAGTCACGTATGAATACGTTGTATGGAAAGGCATTAACGATACGGAAGAAGATGCCCGGGCGTTGCTCAAATTTTGTAAACTGGTTCCATCCAAGGTAAATCTTATCGAATACAATCCCATTGATGATGGAGAATTTCAACAAGCCTCGGATGATGTTTTGAATATGTATATGGACTTGCTGGAGAAAAACGGAATCACCACCCGCATTCGTAAAAGCCGGGGAAAAGATATTGATGCGGCCTGTGGCCAACTGGCTAATAAGTCATAAAACTATTTCGAAGCCAAAGTCATCTTCCGATAATTAAACTAATGAGCAAACCCTAATGAAGTGGATATTTCTTTTTGTCTGCCTCTCACTTATAAATTTAAGTGTATCGCATGGCCAAGGCAACACAGTGGGTGGCGTGGTTTTAGATTCAGCTTCGTTACAACCGCTTTCGTATGTAGCCATTCAAGTTAAAGGAAAGAATATAGGCCAATCGACCAACGAAGCCGGACGATTTTCCGTAGAATGTTCACTGGGTGATACCCTTGTGTTTACGCGCCTCGGCCACAAAGCGTTATTATTCATTCCAAAAAAAATAGATCAAAATCTTAGTATCATTTTAGCAGAAGACAGCCGGATGTTAAATGATGTAACCGTGTATGGCGATGTTAAAATTGCTGGTGTAGATGATCAAGTATATAAGGCCAATACCCAGATTAAGATAAAAAATCAACCCCTCGAGCCACCGACCAACGAGGTGGCCACCTTTGGGCCCGGTATAACTATTGGGTTTGGAGGAAAAGATAAAACAAAGGTAAAGCGCGATGAGAATTCGAAAACAGAAGTCTATCGAAAAACGATTAGCTCGGATGATACAAAGAAACAACTTATTGATCTCTACCAGATCTCAGAAGAAACCTACTATAAGAAATTAGAACGATTTAATAACGAAAATTCAGACGCCAAATATCTCACCGATCCCAAAGAGATCATCACCTTGATGATACAATTCTTTGCGTTGAAATAATTATTTTCAATGCAGAGCTAAGCTTTACATCTCGGGTTTGCCACAAGCAGAAAGATACCTTAAACTAATAAGATTCGTCAAAAAGGTTTTCTTCTTTAGTTTCACTTTAGGGCAACTTTCGTTATATTTGCCACGTGGAGAAAAAGAAGAAACAACGGACAATCATTTTCTACAAGAACTTCTTTGAAGACTTCTTCAAAGAACAAAAGCAAAGGGTAAAGGATAAAATTATTTGGACTTTTGATTTAATTGAGGAGCTGCAAAGAGTTCCAGAAACCTATCTGAAACATCTTGAGAATACTGACGGGTTATTTGAAATTCGTATACAACAGTAACATCTTTCGAATATTCTGCTTTTTCGATCAGGGGCAGTTGATTGTTTTAGCGAATGGATTTCAAAAGAAAACACAAAAGACACCTAAAAAGGAAATTGAAAAAGCAATTAAAATAAAAAAGGAGTATGAAAACGAAAAAAAGTAATCTCGTAACACTTGACCAATTTAAGGACAAGCACTACGGAAAAAAAGGAACTGCCAAGCGTGACAAGCTTGAAGCAGGTTATGAAAATTTTAAGGTTGGAACGCTTTTATACGAAGCTCGAATTGGAAAAGGGTTGACTCAAGAGGAGCTTGCCGAGAAAGTTGGGACAACAAAGTCCTACATTTCAAAAATTGAAAACAATTTGAAAGAGGCTCGTATTTCGACACTGCAAAAGATTATTGAACTCGGCCTCGATGGTCGCCTTGAACTTTCTATTAAACTTTAAATGTAGAACACCCATAACCAACAAGAAGCTACAACCAAAAATGGAAGAACATTTTCAAAGCTCAGAAAAAGTAAGAGATTTTGTTATTGGCATGAGCGATGGCCTTACAGTGCCTTTCGCCTTAGCAGCCGGGTTAAGTGGCGCAGTTGACTCTACCGCTATTGTCATTACCGCAGGGTTAGCCGAGATCGCAGCTGGTTCCATTGCCATGGGATTAGGCGGCTACCTGGCAGGGCGTACAGAAATTGAACATTACGACTCGGAAGAAAAGCGCGAATACGATGAAGTGGTAAACAAACACGAAGTCGAAATTCAGGAGACCAAAGAAATATTTGCCGACTATGGGGTAAGTGAGGAGTTGCAGGAGCAAGTAGCTCGTGAGATGGCCAAGAATCCAAAAAAATGGGTTGACTTTATGATGCGGTTTGAGTTGGGGTTGGAGCGACCGGATAAAAACCGCGCCCATCAAAGTGCGTTTATCATTGGGAGCTCTTATGTAATTGGTGGACTCATTCCACTGAGTGCATACTTCTTCACTGAAAGCTCCACCCAAGGTTTAATCTACTCCAGCATCATCACGCTGATTTGTTTAGTTATTTTTGGATTGGTGAAAAGCAAGCTCACCGGTCAGCCTTTATTTAAAGGAGCATTGCATGTAACCGTAGTTGGTGCTGCTGCAGCAGCCGCAGCTTTTGCTATTGCTAAGTTGATTACGTGATCTCATAATAACTTTTTCTCCTCGCCCAGGCGCGCGTTTGTAACGCGTGCT
This sequence comes from Cyclobacteriaceae bacterium, assembly GCA_018063305.1. Classification (GTDB taxonomy): domain Bacteria; phylum Bacteroidota; class Bacteroidia; order Cytophagales; family Cyclobacteriaceae; genus ELB16-189. The sequence continues at coordinate 5,512 of JAGPBO010000162.1, read as the reverse complement.
GATGAAAATTATATCCTATGCAAATGTTATAGATAGCACGCGTTACAAACGCGTGCTATTAGTTATTTTGGTAGAGGGGTTATTGTAAAATCTGGGAGTAAGACTCACGCCACGCTTTGCTAAACGTGCACATACGTTATTTCGCAACCGGAATATTAAATTCACTATCAGCAATTGGTATATTTATTTTTATACCCTTAAATACTGTTTTTGATTCCAAATTCCAATCGGAATCATAAACTTCTTCCAGATGATAAAATAACACGCCATTGACTTCTCGATAATTTTTAAAAAGGGTATATCGCTTTGTATCCGAACCAATAGACACACTACAAAAAAGCAAACCAGTTTCCATATCAAAATATGACTTCTGCGACAGCAACCAACCTGCCCTTCTTATCCTTAAAACATAGAATTCTTTTTCCTTCAATTTCTCAACTCCCGAATATTCTATTTCAGTATCCTTTTCCAGTAGCACATCCGCCAATCCTATCATACTAACCTGACGGAAATACTCACTATCCTTCTTCGACTGCACATTCAATTCTCCATTCTTACCTTGAGTCCACAATACCTCGCCATTATAACACATAATACTTGAAGAGGAATCTGCCCCCTTCAAAAATTGAATATAAACTTTGTCAGGCCTTTTATACTTACTAATAATAACACTCGTAGTGTCATCGCGTTGGATACCAAAGATTCTGTTATTCTTAGATGGCGTCTGGGTCGAAATGCTTTCATCCATTCTGGTCTCAATGCTTTTCCATTTTTTTAACCCACCAATGGCATTCAAATATCTTTCAATAACTTCTTCCTTTGTTTGGCACAGTGTACTGTTCGAGATTAATAATAGATTAAGAATTATCGCGACAAATTTATTTGTAAGCATCATCCTGTATTATTAGATTCTAAACAAAAGTATTTTAGACGATTCTGGCCATCAGTCGTACTGATCTCCGTTACCCGATGCTTTGTTTTTCTCTTCATCCTGGTGAATTATTTATTCCCTGGATAGTGTCAGTAATGTACCGTAAAGTCGCGGATCAGATGGACGAGGAGCATCAGGCGAAAAAATTTTGCCTCGTTTATCTACTATAATGTATTTAGGAATAGCCTGTAAAGCGAATAGGTTCTTGAGTTTTGAATCGCTCTTGAATAAAAAATGTTGCTTTGTGTCTGATTTCAATTTGTCTATCGCCCTGATCCAAGAAGCATTTTTTTGATCTATCGATATATACAGGAATATCACATTTTCGGCACCTAAAGAATCTCTCAAAATTGCAGAAAAAGGCATCTCTTGAAGACAAGGCCCACACCAACTTGCCCAAAAATCAATATATACAACCTTACCCTTGTGATTGGCTAGAATTTCGTTCCATGAAACATCACTACCAGCATACGATCTTAATTTTTCACTTGACAATTTGCTCATACTGTTTGTCAAATCATTAGGAATCAAACGCGCCAGATATTCTTTATATCCAGATTCAAGATAATCACTAAAGAATTTTTTTACATTATTCTGAAAGTCAGGCAATCCTTTTCCTGTATATTTTTTAAGAATAAGAAACATTAAAAATTCCCGTGACTTTCCTGAAAAATGATTTTCCGCATTCCTAAACATGGAGGCGAATTCTTCTTTTGTATTGAGTGAATTTCTGGATAGGTATTTGCAGTAGTTCCAAAGTACTAATTGGTATGAATGCAGGTGTATCTGAGAATCATCAAATACATCATCTACCGCGTTGTTAAGAACCGTATAGTATTCAGGCGAAAGATTTTGAAAGTTATAACCCGTTGAATCCTGACCCGCATAAAAAGGGAAGAGCAGGCTTACCACATACTTTTGATGAATCAACTTATCTGTAGTGATTTTATATGAATTAGAGACCGGATGTTTTTTTACATACTGTTCAACAAATTGTCTCCTAGCTAAGAATGTAGCTCTAATCCGATCAACTATGTACATTATATCAAGTCGATTGGAAAGAGTAAGTCCCAAATTTTCAGGCAATATGAATCCATGGGCCTGCTCGATCTCGTTTAGAATTGTTAGATCACCCACTTCATGATGGCTACTTCGAAAAACATATCCTTCGCTTCCATCATCAGACACTTCACACGTGTCTCCTGGGCTGAGCAAAACCGGAAATCCTTTCGAAAAAACCCCCGTTGGTGAAAATCACTACCACTGGGGTTTTTGTATTGATTATGAAGCGATTTAAGTTATTGCCTAATGAGTCTTTTTGCCGTAACCTCAATGAATTCTCAAGGTCATTAAACGCATTGCCATAAAAAAAACCGAAAAACTTATAGCTACTCCTATTTTCTATCAAAATGGATGATGGTCTCTCGTTGCAAAAAGCAGAAGAAACTGAACAAAGAAAAACTATAAGATATTTCATTCGCATAAATCAAATAGCCTACTCCCTCTAGAAAAGGTAAAAAATTATTTCCCTAAATTACCAAATAAAACTTATTTCGTACACCTGAAACGGATATCTCAAATCTCACACTTGTAATATCTGAGATATCCGTTCATAATTTCCAGATGGAAAAAATAATACCTGATGTAAAATGTTATAGAAAGCACGCGTTGTAATCGCGCACCATCTGAACAAAAAGTGAATCAGTTTCTGTTTTACTCAAACGTCTCTTTTATCATTTTACTAAATTCCGGATCGGAAGGTCTCAGAAAATTCTTAGACAAAATACTTCCGGTTTGGTCAATTAAAATATAGCGAGGGATCGTGATCACATTTCCATCAAAAATTTCAGCCTGAAGTGATTCTACTAATTTCTTGTTTGCACGGACATGGTAGCCTTTAAGTCCAAGCTTATCTACATCACGTTCCCATATTTTCTTGTCAGCATCCTTATCGATGCTTAGGTATAACAAATCAATATTATAGGTCTCCATAATTGAGTAATAAGCAGAATCATATTCACGGAACTCCTTCTTACACGGCCCACACCATGTTGCCCACATATCAACAAATACCCGCTTGCCCTCAAAATTTGCTTTGATCAAATCCTTAAGATTTGTCTCGTTCGCATTTAACCTAACACTTTGGTATTTTGATTTAGGTCGATTTCGTTCCTCATATTCTTTCTGATTAAAGTAGAAGATTTTGTTGTCAACATCAGGGTTAAACTCAAACTCAACTGTTTGTTGCCGATAACTTATTTCATCGCCATTAAAGATTTCAAAAAGGAAGGGCTGAAGTATTAAATTAGTCGAACGATAATCTTTGTAGTATTCAACCTTATCTGGCCAGTCGCTACTCTTTTTTGCTTCAAGTAAGTGCGTTTCTTTATTAAAGAAGAACACTTCGCTGCTAGCCTTATTCTCTCTTTTGATTGCGTAATATCTATTTTTATCAATTGTCGCTTCGCCTATGAACGCGAGTTTCTTATTTTGATACCAATATAAAAGATCGCTGGCAGCGCAAAGGCTTACATCAATGGTCTTCGAATCTCGCTGAATAAAATCCCCCATTGCCATGACTGAGCCTTTATCATTATAGTAAAATTCATTGTTCCAATTACCCTTCTTATCAAATGATACAAACCGCTTAAAATGAGGTTTAAGCAAAATTGCCATTGTCTTAATAGCATGCGCGGCTTCTGGATTGTCTTCGCTGTTCCGTCTGAACCAATTATACGATGTTTCTCTGGTCGACTTAATCTTATAAATCTGGTTTTCACCACCCATGGCCACAAAGTAATCCTCCATAACTTGTTCAAGAGACTGACCAAAAGATTCAGTGCAAAAAAAACACACAATAATGAATAGTCTAAACATGAGATTTACTATTTACGAAGCAATTTTTCTAACTCATAACCAAAGCTATGATCTGATGGTCGTATAAAATCAGATGATAGTATGGCTCCAGATTCACTAACAACAAGGTATCGGGGAATGGAAACAGTTCCATTTTTGAAAACTTCCTGCTGAAGGGATTGTAGTAATTTTTTGCCGGCCAGAAAATGGGCGCCCTTTAATTGATACTTGTAGATATCTTTTTCCCATGCTTTTGCAGCACTGGATTTATCTATGCTTATAAACACAAGACTAGCATCCAATTCTGAAAGAGTGCGATAGAATGCCGAGTCATATTTTTTAAACTCAATTTTACACGGAGCGCACCAGGTTGCCCACATATCAATAAATATGCGCTTATTCGAATAGTTAGATTTTATTAAATCTTTTAAATCTCCATCAAAGGATCTATTTACCGTTATCCCTGCTGTATCCTCAGTGTCCCTGTTATCTTTTTCAGGTTTATAATAAAATACTGATTTATCAAGGCGAGGGTTGAATTCAATTGTTTCAATAATTTCTCTATAAAAAAGAATATCATCCGCATAAGTTTCAATCTTAAAGGGTACTATCAAACCCTTTATGTTTTTATAATCACTAAATTTAGTTAGCCTTAGTTTGCCAGGGTTTGAATTTTCAATAGCTTCTAATTGACCGGTCTCTTTACTAAAGTGAAACTTAACTTTTTCGGTTGACTCAAGGTCGTAAGGGCCTTCAATTACAAAACAAGGTTTCTCCAAACGGGTACTCTCTCCTATGTATGTTAAAAGACCTTCATTATCCAGTTGCATTAGGTTTATTTGAAGTGCTACCGTTACGTATTTATTTGGTAAAGGATTATCAAAGAAAAGCCCACCCGTGGAGATTCCACTCTTTCTATCATTCTGATATAATGTTGTAACGGTACCATCCGTTGCAACCATTCGATCAACCTCAAAATTTGGTAGCCTCTTTATTATCTGATGTTGTGAGGGACTAATAGTATCAATACTACTTTTAAGATTGTTTGGCAGATTGATATAGTCCAGGTTTTGCAATATTTTAACTGACCTTGCGCAACTATTTACTGTCTTCCACTTCTCCAATCCCCCAGATGCCGCTATATAGCTATCAACAATTTGCCGAGTAGTTTGCCCATTAGTGAAAAATGGCATTAAGAACACAATCAAAAATATTCGCGTATAGCTTTTATTCATTAAACCACAGATGCTGCTTAGCAATATCCTGCTAACCCGCTTGTAACGCGTGTGGGTATCGATAAAAAAATAATCTCCGATGCAATCCTCCATTCAAATATTGATTAGCATGCGTTGCGTTGAAAACTTGCGTCACCTAAGGTTCAATCCCCATCTATCTAATTGCTATTAACCATAACATGATAAACAAAGTGAATTAGACTCCCATCACGTGCTACCCCCTGTACTTCAATACGGTAGGTAGATTCCAAATCAGCAGCAAAAAAAGAAAATGTTTTCTCACCCGTATTTTTGTCAATAGCAATCTCCGGATTCCAATAAATGGTGGAGCGATAATCGCCAATGCTATGATCAACTTGAGGATTATCATAATCCGGAGCACGCCATTTGCTGGGCTTTGAATAGCCAAAAATAGTTAACGTCTTATAGTTTGGTGCAGTCTGAGTTTGTTCGCTAATTCCATTCTTCAGAAATATCGAAATAACCCCAA
>JAGPBO010000161.1 GCA_018063305.1 Cyclobacteriaceae bacterium | reverse complement strand
TTAATTCAGTGCTTCGGGTAAAAAGCGACTGTGATTTAGCGGATGTACATTCAACATCCCCTTATTCATAAGCAGCCTTTTACTCTTTTTTCAAAACCTTAAACTTTTTCAAAATGAAAAAAGAGAAAAAAGTCTGGACGATAACTTTAATCGTCCTTTGGTGGCTGGCACCAAACCTAATTCAAGCTCAGCAAGATTCGCTAAACACGCGTCAACTTGACGAAGTAGTCATCTCAGCAACCAAGTTTCCTAAGAGCAAAAGTGAAACGGGCAAAGTCCTTACGGTTATTGATCAAGACCAGATCAAACGCAGTACAGGTAAAGACATCACGCAATTATTGAACGAACAAGTTGGTCTTGTTGTAAGTGGTTCAAATAGTAATCCCGGTAAGGACAAATCGGTTTACCTTCAAGGAGCTAAGAATGAGTATACCCTTATTTTATTGGATGGTATTCCACTTAACGATCCTTCCAGCGTGTCAGGTGGCGCTTATGATTTGCGATTAATTTCACTGGGTCAGGTAGAGCGAATTGAAATTTTAAAGGGAAGCCAATCCACCTTATATGGAAGCGATGCCATTGCAGGCGTAATTAACATCATCACAAAAAGTGGTGGCGATAAACCTGTCGAATTTTTTGGAACGCTGGGCTATGGAAGTTACAATACCCTTCGCGGGAATGTTGGTGTGCAGGGGAGTAAGAAAGGGATAGACTATAATGTGGGATATACGCGGCTTAGCACCGATGGAATAAGTGAAGCGAAAGAAGTGGGCCCCACACCGTTTGATAAAGATGGTTCATCTCAAAATTCATTTCAGGCCAACGTGGGCCTAAAGCTCAACTCAAAGTTTACGGTAAAGCCATTTGTTCGATACACACAATTTGAAGGTAAGTATGATGGGGGAGCGTTTACAGATGATCTGTTAAATAAGTATGAAGCAACTCTTTTAAATACGGGGGCTCATCTTAACTATACCTTAAATAGGGGATCTGTTCATGCCCAATATTCCTACGATCAAACGGAGAGATTGTTTGACGGTACGTATGGTAAAACGGAATACACAGGAAAATTTCAACAAGCTGAAGTTTTTATGAATTATGATTTGACAAAGCAAATTCAATTGCTTGCGGGGTTTACCAATCAGAATTTAAAAATGCTTGATGAAACATCCACGGAAGTTAATCCTTCGATCTTCCTTAATAGTCCCTATGTTTCACTGTTTGGCAAGTTTGGTAAGTTCTCTGCCGAAGTTGGCGGTCGCTATACGAACCACACAAAGTTTGGCGATGTATTTACATACAGTATTAATCCCTCGTATCGTTTGCAAAACGGATTGAAAGTTTTCGCCAATCTTTCAACAGGGTTTAAAGCTCCCTCGTTATATCAACTTTATGGTCAGTATGGAGCCAACCCGGATTTAAAACCTGAGCGCAGTCAAAGTTTAGAAGGGGGAGTTCAAGGGTTGATAAGCAAAAAGATTGAATGGCGAACTGTTTTCTTCTCCAGAGTTGTTGATGATGTTATTGTTTACGCTTATCCGGCAAATCTAAATTTAGATAAGCAGGCAGATAAAGGCGTTGACTTGGAAGTTTCTTCTCAGATCAGTTCAAAATTAAAGGTGTCGGCCTTCTATGCATTTGTTACCGGTGAGGTAACAACCAAAACGAACAATCAGGATACTGTGTTTAACAATTTAATTCGCAGACCAAAAAATAGTTTTGGAATTAATGTGGGTTATCAATTTTCAAATCGGCTTTATGCTAACCTGAATTTGAAGGCTTTTGGAAAGCGCAACGATTTGTATTTTGATAACAATACATTCATGAATCAAGAAGCAGAACTTCCGGCCTACTCACTACTGGATTTCCATGTCGATTACAAATTAAAAAAAGAGCGAGTTGCTTTCTTTGCCGATGTTAGAAACCTATTGAATCAGGATTACGAAGAGACCTATGGATACAGTACGTTGGGTATTACATTCAATGCTGGAGTAACAATCAGACTTTGATAAAACCATCTATGGAAGAAAGCACCAATCAACCGAAACAGATCAAAGAAGAAGCTGATTATTATTTTGAGAACGGACTGATGGTTTTTACCGAACAGTATCATCTCAGGCGGGGCGTCTGTTGCAAGAACAATTGTCGCCATTGTCCTTACGGGAATTCAAAGCAGCAAACTAAATCTTGAAAAAGTTGCTTATGATTTCCTGAGCGGCTCGGGAGGGGAGTATTTTTTTATCGATAATAGCTTTTTCTAAAATTTTGATTCGAGCGTCAATCTCTTTGGATTGTGCTATATGTTGTTTAAAAAGTTGCTCCATTCGCTCGTGAAACCAAACCAGATTTTGTTGCGTTCTGTTTTCATTAAAGAAATTATTGGCTTGTGTGAAGTTTATGTATTCCTCCATAATGTTCCAAGTTTCCCGGATCCCGGTTTTCTCCAAGGCCGAGGAGGTGATTACTTTTGGTTTCCAGCCCGAGTCTGAATCTGAAAAAATATGTAAGGCGTGTTGAACATCGGCTTTCGCCTGATTGGCTTTTTTAAGATTTTCGCTATCAGCTTTTGTGATGACAACCGCATCAGCCATTTCCATAATTCCTTTTTTAATTCCCTGCAACTCATCACCTGCACCAGCTAATAGTAATAAAAGAAAAAAATCGACCAGGGTTCTTACTGATGTTTCCGATTGACCCACGCCCACCGTTTCGATTATGATAATATTAAATCCAGCCGCTTCGCATAGTAAAATAGCTTCCCGTGTTCGATCGGTAACACCGCCCAGCGCGTTGCTGGTGGCAGTGGGTCTTATAAAAGCATGCTCATCTCTGGCGAGTTCTTCCATTCGTGTTTTATCACCTAAAATACTTCCCTTTGTTTTTGTACTCGAAGGATCAACAGCGAGTACGGCAATTTTATGATCCAATGCTGTGAGGTATTTGCCAAAAGCTTCTATGAAGGTGCTCTTACCGACTCCGGGTACACCCGTTATTCCAATGCGAATGGAGTTTCCGGTAAGAGGAAGGAGTTGTTCAATCAATTGGTTGGCCATAGCAACATCTTCAGCGCGTGTGCTTTCTGCCAACGTAATGGCCTGCGCAAGCACCACGCGATTTCCTTTGGGTATTTCCATTAGGAAAGTGCCCAGATCGAGTCTGTTAAAAATGTTATTTTTCAACGTCATTATTGATTGATGCCCTAAATTTCTAAATTTATTGTGAACTTAACGCACAATGAAGAAACTCTCGCTACGCGGACTTGCTATAACCACGTTTGTATTCTTAATGATGGCTGGCGTAAGTAAGTTAACAGACTTAAAACTTTTTAGTGCTTTTGATGGAATGGCAGAGGCGTTTAAGGAATTCGAGATTACAGATATTGTGTTTTCCGAACTTCGTGAGCAACCCCTGGTTGATGAGCGGATTATTATAGTAAACCTGGGTAATCTGCCTCGCAGAGATGTAGCCCAACAGGTACATATTATTAGCCAGTTTAAGCCCAAAGTAATAGGGATAGATAGTTATTTTGATTGCGAAGGTGGCTTACGGGATTCAATAAATTGCCCTCAACTTCTCGATACATTAGGCAATCTTATGTTGGCCAATGCAATTCAGGATGCGGGTAATGTGGTGCTTGTTTCCAAGCTTCTCCAAAAAGCAAAGACAGACTTGAATCAAGACATAATAGATGTTTATGATTCATTAGAATATTCTGACTCAATTTTTAGTGTGAATGCCAGCTATGGTTATGCAAACCTGGTTACCGATCCACCAGCTGTTAATCAGGATGACGTAAAGCAATGTCGGTCGTTTATACCTAAGTACACGGTAAATAACGTAGATGAATATGCTTTTGCCATAAAATTATGTATGGCATTTGACTCAACAAAAACTAAACGGTTTCTTGCCCGCGATAAGGAAGAAGAGATTATCAATTATCGGGGTAACGTAGAAATACAGGACACCAGATCAAAATCGGTAAGGCAAAAGGACACGGAGACAACTCGTTATCCCCTTATGTTTTATGCGATAGATGCTGACCAATTATTAAATGGAGAATTCTTTCAGGATTTTTTTAAGGATAAGATTGTTATTGTAGGCTTTCTCGGATCCTATTTTGGAGATGTTACCTGGAGTGATAAATATTTTACACCGCTCAATAAAAAGGTTGCTGGAAGAGCTAATCCAGATATGTTTGGGGTAATCGTACACGCAAATATTGTGGCTATGATTTTAAATGAGGATTATGTTGATGAGCTTCCTGAATGGGCTCAGATTACTATAGCTCTTGTCGTGTGCTTTTTTACTGTAATCTTGTTCATTATTATTGACCAACGCTTACCCATGTGGTTCGATACTCTTTCTGTAACTATACAAGTTTTTCAGATTCTTATTACGTCAGCGATTATTGTTTTTGCATTTCAACAATCATCATTCAAATTAGATCTAAGTATGTCTTTAGCTGCCTCTGCCTTGGTGGGCCCGGCTTATGATATCTACAAAGGATTTGAAAACCAGATAACAGCCTGGCTTACCAAAAAGCCGGAGGAAGTATTAACCGAATGAATCGAAAGTGGCACGATTTTTTAGTATTTTCGAATTGCAAATCAATAAAAAACCATGAAAAAAGGCAGAATTCTATTGTTAGTTGGCTTTTTCGCAGTGAGTACCCTCGTTAGTGCGCAGGATTATACTTTCCGGGTGTTGGCTAATAAGGGTGCAAATGAGATAAAATCAGGGGATACCTGGCAACCTGTAAAAACAGGAGCGAGTTTAAAATTAGGTGACGAACTGAAAGTAACGGAGAACGCTTCTATTGGATTGGTTCACTCATCCGGTAAACCACTGGAGGTGAAGAAAGCCAGTACGTACAAAGTAGCTGATCTGGCAGCACAGGTTAGCGGAAGCACGAGTGTATTAAATAAATACACAGACTTTATTCTAAGCAGTAATTCTGCGGAAGCAAAGAAAAACAGATTGAGTGCAACCGGGGCGGTTCACCGGGGGCTTGGAATTAAAGTGTATTTGCCCAAAAACCAATACTCGAGCGTATTCAATAACATCGTTTTTGTAAATTGGGATAAATCTGAGAAAGGACCGTATGTAGTTTCTTTCCTCAATATGTTTGACGATGTATTGCTAAAGATGGAGACTCCTGAAAACACAGTTTCTATCGATCTGAATGATCCTAAGTTTGCGGGTGAAACAGCCATTCTGGTTGAAATTCAATCAAAGTCGACAGGCACTAAATCGGATGAGCGCTATCTGATAAAGAAGCTTTCTGCTGGCGAACAGGCTAAAATAAATGTTGTTTACACAGATGTAGTGAAGGAGTTAAAAGATGAAACGGCTCTTGATAAATTGGTTTTAGCTGGCTTCTTTGAGCAAAATAAGTTGCTGATTGATGCGATTACATCGTACGAACAAGCCATGAAGTTGGCACCCGATGATCCTACCTATAGCGACTATTATGAAGAGTTTCTATTGAGAAACAAACTCAAAGAAACTAAGTGATCGCGCTGGAAGAAGTTAATAGAGAACCCCACCCAAGTAGTGGGGTTTTTTATTTTGGGTCGTTCCCGATCGTTTGGTCAACAATTTTATTATTCTAATTTTGTGAGCTAACCTATTTCTTATGAGTGTCCTAGTTAATAAAAACTCACGCATTATTGTTCAGGGATTCACCGGTACGGAAGGAACCTTCCACGCTGGGCAGATGATTGAATATGGAACCAATGTAGTGGGTGGCGTTACGCCTGCTAAAGGTGGACAGATTCATTTAGGTCGACCTGTTTTTAATACGGTGAAAGAAGCGGTTGAAAAAACGGGAGCTGATGTATCCATCATATTTGTTCCTCCGGCTTTTGCTGCCGATTCAATTATGGAGGCTGCCGAAGGCGGTATCAAAGTTATCGTGGCAATCACAGAAGGGATACCGGTTAAAGACATGATGATTGCTAAAAAGTATGTGAAGGAAAGAGGGGTTACCCTAATTGGGCCAAACTGTCCGGGTGTTATTACACCGGGAGAGGCCAAGGTGGGGATTATGCCGGGTTTTGTTTTTAAGAAAGGACGAATTGGAATAGTTTCTAAATCTGGGACATTGACCTACGAAGCGGCCGATCAGATTGTTAAAGCAGGTTTGGGTATTTCTACAGCCATTGGTATTGGGGGAGATCCAATTATTGGCACACCCACCAAAGATGCCGTGGAGTTGTTAATGAATGACCCAGAAACAGATGCTATAGTAATGATTGGTGAAATTGGTGGTAACTACGAACCCGTAGCAGCCCGATGGATAAAAGAAAATGGGAATAAGAAACCCGTTGTTGGATTTATAGCTGGCCAAACTGCCCCTCCGGGTAGAAGAATGGGTCATGCCGGTGCGATCATTGGTGGAGCTGATGACACGGCAGAAGCAAAAATGAAAATTATGCGTGAATGTGGTATTCACGTAGTGGAATCTCCGGCATTAATCGGAGAAACGATGCTGAAGGCATTGAAGAAATAAATTTTGAAGCCACAGATTCACTGATTTTTCTCTCGAAACCTCTAAGAAACTCCAATCGGCAAGGATTGCTTCAATGCTCTAAAAGCAAGAGGTAATCTGTGAATCAGTGGCTTTCAATTATTCGTGCATTCGCAGCTCACATCAAAGTAATTCGTTAGCTAAGTTAGCCAGTTCTGATCGCTCACCTTTTTCAAGCGTAACGTGGGCATATAACTCGTGATCTTTTAGTCGATCAATTAAGTAAGATAAACCATTACTTTGCGAATCGAGATAAGGCGTATCTATTTGGTGAATATCCCCTGTAAAAATGATCTTGGTATTTTCACCGGCCCGTGTGATAATCGTTTTCACTTCGTGTGGTGTTAAATTCTGAGCCTCATCTACGATGAAACAAATATTGGATAAGCTCCTTCCGCGAATGTAGGCTAAAGGCGTGATCACCAATTTTTCGTTGGTAACCATTTCTGTAATTTTTGAAAACTCCTTATCCGATTCGCTGTATTGGTTTTGTATAAATTTCAAATTATCCCACAAGGGCTCCATGTAGGGATTCAGTTTTGATTTGATATCGCCCGGTAAAAAGCCAATGTCTTTATTGCTGAGTGGAACAATAGGTCGGGCCAGATAAATTTGTTTGTATTCGCGCTTTTGTTCTAGTGCTGCCGCTAATGCAATCAATGTCTTTCCGGTTCCGGCAACGCCTTGCATAGAAACCAATTTGATCTCGGGCTTAAGCACGGCATGAATAGCAAAGGCTTGCTCGGCATTGCGCGGCTTTATTCCATACGCATTTCTTTTCTCCACTTGCTCCACCATGCCATTGGCAGAATTATAAAATGCCAGCACCGATTTTTTACCACTCCTTAATATGTAGTAGTGGTTTTTCATTGGTTTAGTCTTTCCCAATACATCTCCAGGTGGGCAATATCCTTTTTCGTATATCAGGTTAATGACTGTGGGGTCAACTTCCTCTACAATTGTGTTGCCTGTGTGGAGTGAACTAATGTTTTGAATTTTACCTGTAGTATAATCTTCGGCCTGAAGCCCAAGCGCCTTGGCCTTTAGTCTTAGGTTCACATCTTTCGAAACCAGAATAACTTTTCGGTCTTTTTCTTCTTTCTGAAGAAGCAGTGCTGAGTTTAAAATCCGATGATCGGGTTTATCTTCGTTGAATACTTTATTGGCATCCACAGAACCACTGCCTCCGGTGTCCATCAACACCCGAAAGTTTCCCTTGCCTTTTCCGTTAATCGGATTCCACTGATGGAGCATTTGGTCCTTGGCCAACTTATCCATCAAACGAATAAACTCCCGCGCTTCAAAGTTTTTAGTGTCGTTTCCTTTTTTGAAGTTGTCAAGCTCCTCGAGAACTGTTATGGGTATTCCAATATCATGTTCAGCGAAATTCAGAATGCTATTATGCTCGTAGATGATTACCGAGGTATCGAGTACAAAAATTTTTCTCTCCCTGTCTTTCTTACTCATAGTGTGGGTTTAAAAAAAGCGAAGACACGTTTCTTACATGGGTGTATTTTTAACCTGTAAGTATGAAACGTGTCTTCGCGCCATCAAATCTATAGTCGAAATCTACTGAAAGGAGATCAAAAAAATGCAAGACATGGAATAATCTTTTCAAGGTAAATGATCTTAAGATTCAACTGCCCGAGGCTAAACCCTTGAATATAAATCTCCTTTTTCGGAAGCGGTAATTTTAAGAACGTTGGCCAGTACGAGTAAAATGAGTTTGCGGCTTGCCTGAAAGCGATTCAATCCGGAGAAAGTACGAAAGACAGAAAGGGATATGGACGGGTGAAGGCTCAAATACTCCAACAGTTGCTTTTCGTACTCACCAAATACGAAACGAGTATCTTTGTTTTTCTTACTTCTTCTTACAATTTCCTCCATCTCTTTGCTGGCTTTAATACTTTTATCGAATACTCGAACGAAAGTTGTGCGCTCGCTCCCTTCCAAAGTTAAATAATGAGGTCGTTTTGGGCTTGGGGGCACATCAATTCTAATGACGTATCGATTTTCTGAAATGGAAATTAGCGTTTCGTGATAAGCGAGAGCAGGTTTGCAACTGTGGTGTAATGCTTCCTTGACAACATGCGATTCTTCGTCTGGATATT
>JAGPBO010000160.1 GCA_018063305.1 Cyclobacteriaceae bacterium | reverse complement strand
CCCGCACCAGCAAAAGTGGTTGATATAAAGGCGTGCCTTTCCGAAATGTTTAATGCCGATGTGCCCGAAGAAGATATTATTGGCGCCTTGCAACGAATTGAAGAGAAGTTTCAAAACGAAGAATATTCCTTTCAATTATTTAAGACTGGTGGTGGCTATCAGTTTTTAACAAAGCCCGCCTACCAGGCTAGCATTGCTATTATGCTCAAGCAGCAGTCTAAAAAAAGGCTCTCTACGTCAGCAATGGAAACGCTATCAATCATTGCTTATAAACAACCTATTTCTAAAACTGAAGTAGAAAATATTCGCGGAGTAAACTGCGACTATGCCGTTCAAAAATTGTTGGATAAGGGCTTGATTGAAATTCTTGGAAAAGCTGAGACCATTGGACGTCCCTTGTTGTATGGCACAAGCCCAAAGTTCATGGAATACTTTGGGATCAATGACATCAACGAATTGCCAACGCCAAAAGACTTCACTACCGAAGTGAATACTATTGGTGAAACTCCCGAAAACCAATAAGTCATTTAGCTAAGCTATTCTTAGCTGAGGGCCTATCTACACAATACCTTTAAAAACAAACAATGCATTAGTTGATTTTGCATCAACTAATATGTAATTAATAAATACTATGGCACGTCCAAGAAAATCACCTCCCACCAAAACATCTTTTGGTAAACGATCCGATGCTGAGAAATCCTTTTACCATAAGAAAAAGGAGCGCCCTGAAAAAAGATTTGATTCCGAGCGCCCACGTTCGGCAGGCAGTAAGTTTACCAGACCCGAAGGCAGTTCTAGTTTTACCCGCAAGCCAAGGTTTGAAAAGGGAGACGGAGACACTGGAGCAAGACCACGCTTTTCTAAACCGTTTAGCAAAGGAGAGGGGGAGCGTCCATTCCGTAAATCAGGTTCTTTTGGTTCAAGAGCAGAAGGCCCTTCACGCTTTGGCAAGAAGCCCTTTTCGGGAGAAGGAAAAGAGGGTGACAAACCATTTGGTAAAAGAGAAGGAGCCGAGCGCCCATTCCGTAAATCAGGTTCTTTTGGCTCAAGAACAGAAGGCCCTTCGCGCTTTGGCAAGAAGCCTTTTTCAGGAGAAGGAAAAGAGGGTGACAAACCATTTAGAAAGAGCAGTTCGTTCGGAAAATCGGAGGGTGGAACAGGATTCTCAAAAAAACCATTTCAGAAAAGAGATGCAGGAAGTGGAGACGAAAAACCATTTCGAAGAAGTAGCGACCGGGGCGAAAGATCGGAAGGCCCTGCCCGGTTTGAGAAAAAGCCTTTTCAAAAAAGGGAATCAGAAGGCGGAGAAAAGAAACCCTTTAGAAGAAGTGATGATCGTGGTGAGCGCTCAGAAGGCCCCCCCCGATTTGACAAAAAGGCTTTTCAAAAAAGAGATTTTGATAAAAAAGAAGATAAGCCATTTCAAAAGCGGGAATCAAAATCGTTTGACGCAAGACCAGAAAAAACTGAGCATCCTAAAAGATCTTTTGAAGGAAATGCTGGTGAAGAAAAATCTTTTCAAAAGAGTGATAGTTACGGCTTACCCTATAAAAGAAAAGCCTTCGATAAAGTTCGCGATATAAAATCAACCAAGCGTGCCAAAGATGAGGCCAAATCAAAGTCAGATTCTGATTTGATCAGGCTCAATAAATACATTGCCAACAGCGGTGTGGGCAGTCGTAGGGAAGCAGATGAATTAATCAAGATGGGTCTAGTAACCGTAAATGGTGAGACCATTACGGAGATGGGACATAAAGTTAAAATAACCGATGAAGTTCGGTACGAGGGCAAGCGCCTGAAAGCAGAGAAGCCTGTTTATATTTTACTCAATAAACCCAAAGGTTTTATTACCACCACAGATGACCCACAAGATCGCAACACGGTCATGAATTTAGTAGCCAGTGCTGGTAAAGAAAGAATTTATCCTGTGGGACGACTGGATAGAAATACAACGGGCTTGCTTTTACTGACCAATGATGGTGACTTGGCCGACAAGCTTACTCATCCTTCTTACAACGTGAAGAAGATTTATCGGGTAGAGTTAGACAAACCTTTGACAAAAAATGATTTCATCAAAATAAAGGAAGGGGTCCACTTAGAAGAAGGCAAGGCAATGGTAGATGACCTGGCTGTTGTGGGTGATGACAATCAAACCATTGGCATTGAATTACATATTGGCTGGAATCGGATTGTACGCAGAATTTTTGAATCGTTAGGTTATGAGGTTGTAAAACTTGATCGCGTAGCCTATGCCGGTCTTGACAAAAAAGATTTAAACCGCGGCCAATGGCGATTCTTAAAACCTGAAGAAGTTGTAACGTTGAAGCATTTCAAATAACAATTTCAATTTTGTGATTATAAAGAGCGGCAGATTAGATAATCTGCCGCTCTTATTTTTTTACTCATTTTTTAAATTATCTATGGGATTAACAAATACAGCTCGCCATGTTTGTGAGCCTATGGTAAGGGTAGCAAATAATAGTAGCAGAACTATTCCTAACCCAATCACATAAAAATCTACCGTAACGTGGTAGGCAAGTTTCTCCAACCACAAGGTGTTTACAAAATAGGCAGCTGGTGCAGCAATTAAAATTGCCAATAAAATCACAACAAAAAATCCTTTGGATAGCAAGTAAACCAGGGAGCCATTACTGCTTCCTAACACCTTCCGGATTGAGATTTCTTTAATGCGCGTTTCGGTCGTGTAAGTAGCCATACCTAGTAAACCAAGACATGATATTAAAATCGCGAGAAAAGAAATTATTCCTAAAATACTTACCAGATCACCAAAAAAGATATCATAGATTTTATGAACTTCCCCATAGAAATCTTTGTAATCGAGTTTCAGATTTGGATTGATTAGCGCCCATGCTTGTTCAATAGAGGCAGCAGCATCTTTAAAATCGCCCGTATATTTTACCTGCAATAGCTCGAAATCGCTGGGATCGTAAAGTAACGCCAAGGGTGCCATCTGCTCCATTAACAATTGATGATTGTAGTTTTTAACTACACCAATAATCGTGAAGTGCGAAGAATCTTGTTGTTGAATTACTTCCTGACCAACGGCATCTGCGGCACTTTCAAAGTGTAAAGCTTCTACCGTTTTTTCACTTATCACTAAATGATTTTTGTTCAACTCACCGGCTTCTAACGAGTAAAAATTTCCCGCTACTAACTCAACTTCAATATTTTTAAGATAATCTTCATCCACACTAAACGTGTTAATGTCTGTCCAGTCCTGATCGTCTAAGGAGCGTTTAAAACTCCTGCTGTTCGAAGTTCCTGCTGCCGGAATGTGTGAAGCGGCACTTACGCTTTCTATGTTGCTGTGCTTCAGTAATTCTGTTTTAAGTGTGGTGGCCGAGGTATTACTTAATTGCACTACAATTTTATTATTCATATTAAAACCATGGTCAGCTTTTAAAAATAATTGCAGCTGATTGTACACTACAATTACCGAAAGAATAAAAATCAACGAGAAAGTAAACTGTGCAACCAGCAAGCCCTTGCGCAAACCCATGCGCGAAAAGAGTTTCATATTCGAAAACCCTTTCAATACTTTAACCGGCTTGAAACCACTCATCACTACAGCCGGAAACAAACCAGCCAACACGCCAACCACTAATGCGAATACAATAAAAATAACATACACCCCATAGTTTGTTGCAAGATCCCATTTCATAAAATGCGCAAAACTCAATCCCAGAATTAGGGGTTTTATCATAATGAGCATTATTAATGCAAGGATCAAAGCAAACAGGGAGACTATGATTGACTCAGACATAAATTGGACAAAGACATGCCAGCGCAAAGCTCCCGTTACTTTACGCACACCAATTTCCTTTGCGCGTGTGAGCGAACGGGCTATAGATAGATTGGTGAAATTGAAACAAGAGGTAAGCATAACCACCCCTGCCAAGCCCGCAAAAAAGTAAACGAAGATCCAGGGCAGAAACGGTCCGATAGGATTATTAATGAATGGCCCTGGTGTAATGCCCGTTAAAGGCTGCGGATTAAATTTCAATCTATCCTGAGTTTCGGGTTTTAGCAATTCAGTAAAATGATCACGCTGAATTTTTTCAAGATGCGATTGAATCTCTGAAATACTTTTCCCTTGCTCTACCAGTATATAAACCCAACCGGCTGTATATTGATACCAGTCATCTAAATCATTGCCATGCTTGCCGGCTGCTATTTCGCTTTTATACGTTGCTATACTGGCCAATGCTTCAAAAGCAATGTGCGATTTGTTATCAGTCTCCTTTAATACGCCCGTTACTTTATAAGGCCCGGCTTCACCAACCATAAACGTTTCGCCAACTGGGTTATCCTCCTTAAATAATTTACGAGCAGCCTGCTTGGTAAGCACAACTGAATACGGTTCGTTAAGTGCTGTCTTTCTATCTCCATGCTCCAGTTCTAACTGAAACAAATCCAGAAACTCGGGATCAACAAAATAACCGGCCACGGGAATATTCACATTCTGTTCAATTTCCATCCAATGATTACCAAACCCACGCATGACCCGCACGGCTTTTTCTACACCGGTATATTTTTCAAGCAATTCTTTTTGAATGGGTAAAGCGGTTGTGGCTGTTTCGTTGTATTCCACCCCCTTCTCACTAATGGGTATGCTATTCAATCTAAAAATCCGATCGCGGTTAGTGTTATACCTATCGTACATCAGTTGATCGGCTACTAACATTATAATGCCCATGCAAATTGACATGGCAATGGCGAGCCCAAAAATATTGATGAATGAAAAAAAGCGATGCCTTAATAAACTGCGCAGGGTGGTTTTAAAATAATTTCTAAGCATAGAAATTTCAGATTAGTGTTTACTAAATGGTAATTGATTCTTGTAGGATTGAAATGATCCCCTTTATTTGTATTACTTCAGAATTTCCCTTTTGATAATGAAGTAGTAAAGTAAAAACCCAAACGATACCGAAACTGCGAACAAGCCATAAGGAAGAGGTGAATCGCCTGCCGTGGGGATGAACTCCATAATAATAAGTGAAAGGCCGCCAAAGAAAACAATCAGTCCCCACTTTAACGCACTGAATCTGTTGTCAGCGGTGTGTTGCTTAAAAATAGCCTGGGTGTCATCATTGACAAATCCTTTTTCAATCATCTTCTTTTTAAGGATATAGTCTGTCATCACTTTTGTAAAGAAATAAATAGTGGTTCCAAATCCACCAATGATGGCAATAGCCATTAGTACGCTTTCTAATCGCATAAAATTGTTATTTAAGTTTGTTTCTGGGGCGTGAGACACAAGCCTGAGCTGTAATGTTGCAGAAGAAATTAAAAAAGATACTAGATACTCGTTCCGGGCTAGCTAGTCATATCGATCTAGTCTCCAAAAACATTTCAACTTATTCCCTGCAACATCCGTTGAACTTCACGTGTCTAACCTCAAAATGATTGATGACCGAGCTCTTGTCTCACAAGTTTTAAGTGGAGATAAGCAGGCTTTTCGTATGCTTATTAAGCAAAACGAACGGCTTGTGGGGCACATGATCGGGCGGTTGATTGATCGAAATGAGGATAGGGAAGAGCTTTGTCAGGATGTATTTATGAAGGTGTATGAGAAGTTAGGGGAATTTACTTTTCAATCAAAGCTAAGCACGTGGATTGCCACTATCGCTTACAGGCATAGTATCAATCATCTGCGGAAGCGAAAAATTGCCATTAGTGATTTGCCGGAAGAAGAAAGTAAAATAGAACGGTTTATTGCCATTGATGATGCCTCTGAAAACTTAGCTGATCAACAGTTGGATGAAATGGTTATGACGCTGATTGAAAAGCTTCCGCCCCAATACAAAGCTATAGTAACATTATATCATGTGCAGGAAATGAGCTATCCGGAAATTGTAGAGATAACGGGTTTACCGGAAGGAACCGTAAAAAATTATTTATTTCGGGCGCGACAATTACTGAAAGAAAAAGTAAAGAAGTATCTTGGCAAAGAGGTTGAATTATGAAACTGACTGACGAAGAACTACAAAATAAAATTGAACAGGGTTTGGCTGAGACAAGTGTCGATGCACAAGCTTATCAGCATATCTTTAAGATACTAAAAAAGGACCCTGAATTTAATTTGCCTATTCAATTTGCCGATCGACTGGTTTCCATTATCGAAAAGAAAGAAGAAAAGCGAGACTACTATTGGCTTGCTGTCGGCATTCTTTTTTCAATTGTTTCTTTAGTCGTAGCTGTTGTGCTAGTGGCCGACCGATGGTCAATCAATGCATTTTCTTTTCTTTCCAGTAATGTTGGTTTGATTGTTTTTGGAGTTTCGTTTGTAGCCTTGCTGCAGTGGTTTGACAAGAAAATTATCCGAAAACAGTTAGGGGTAGGCAAGTATTAACTGACCTTTTCCGTTCGCCACTTACAATAGATTCATTTAACCAACTCTGCAAGCGTACGGTCCAATTTTTTTTTGATCCAATAAATCTTACCGATTACATAGTCACGCTCACATTCCTGTAATTTTATAAAAGAGTATCTTCTTTTGCGTAATTTAGCTCTTTGTGAGCCGAAGCGTGAGTTACGTTTTTTATTCGTCTCATTCCTTCACAACTCATCATCTTGATTAATGGCATTACAAAAATTAGTTCATCGGCTCCGGCAGTATCGCAGCATCCATAAATGGATTGGAATTAGCATTGTGCTTTTTATGTTCATTACCAGCACAACGGGTGTACTCCTGGGTTGGAAAAAAAATGTGGAACTCCTTCAGCCGGCTACACAAAAGGGATCGAGTTTATTACTCAATGAATGGAAAGGCTTCGATCACATAGCCCGGGTGGCACAACATGCCATTGACTCCGTTGTTGGAAAAAAAATAGAAATAGACCGCATGGATGTTCGTCCTGATAAAGGGATTATTAAAGTCACCTTTAAGGAAGGCTATTGGGAAGCCCAGGTGGATGGTGCCTCTGGTAAAGTTTTTTCTGTTGCACAACGCCATGCCGATTGGATTGAACATATTCATGACGGATCAATTATCAGCGAACCCTTTAAGATTGTATACACCAACTACATTGGTTTTGGATTACTCTTTCTTTCCCTTACGGGATTTTGGCTTTGGTATGGGCCGCGAATAATTCGAAAATTAAAACACCAAAGTGAGAAGACGGGCTGATTTACATCAACAAATACTTCTGTAAAATTGTCTACCTTGAATAGCCATCCTATAAAATACGTTATGAAGAAAATTTTTATTCTCTTGTCTTTCTTTTCCGGTTACTGGGTCTCCGCTCAAACCACTGATGACTACACGCGCTATGAACTACTTGACCCGGCTACTAGCAGTTTTAGAATCTTATATGAAGTGTCAGCCACAACCCCCGGAGCTACGTGGTTTCATAACACACTACGGCAGGGGAGTGAACATAAAATAGATCGGGTTATTGATATGGCCTCCGGTAAGCCTTTGGTGTGGTCAATTGTAAATGGGGAAGATGCCAAGAAAAATGGTCTGGCTACAGCCGATAAAGACACCGAGTATCTACAAATAAAATTGCAGCACCCCGTAGTAAAAAATTCAGAGTATCGCTTACTCATTGACAAGACTTATGCGGACAACAAGAGTTACTTTACCGAAGGCGACAAAATTGTTTTTGATCGTTCGCTGGGTATTAAGAGAAATTCAGTAGTGCTGCCAAAAGGATATGAGTTAACTGCTTGCAACTATCCTGCTCAAATGATGCTGGAAGCTGACGGTCGGTTGAAAATCAGTTTTGTTAATCGCGGACCCGATGCCGTATCGCTTCATATTGAAGGAAGAAAACTAGCCCGACCGGTTGTAATTCCGGTAAGCACAAAATCAGAAAACGTGCCGCCCGGGCAAGGACGTGATAAATCTAAAGTACGCATGGGGTTTAACTTTCCTGAACGCGCCTACCAAACCCGCGAGATCGTCTATTTTCTTCAACAACCAGAAACCCATTCGTTCCGGTTATATCACGATTACACCGAAACCGAACCTGGCATTAAGAACTATGTTAACGTTGTACGGGCTGGCAGCCAAGCTTCCAATCCATCTGCTCTTAATCTGGATACCGGCCAGCCGTTAAAAGTTGAAACCCTGGTAGGCAATGCCATTAAAGATAAGGGGATTGATATTGGCTCCGATTTTTCACCAACAGCCGAAGCCATTGTTATCTGGTTTGATCCTGTAAAACAAGGCTCCACGACACGCATTCGTATTGAAGAAACTTATACAGATCCGAACCGATATGTAACTGTTAATAATGAATTAATTTGGGACAGAGCTTTTGGTCGAGTACACAACACATTGGTTTTACCCGAAGGGTGGTGGTTAACGGCCAACGCTATTCCAGCAACCGTTTTCTTAAATGAAGATGGGCTCTTGAGTTTATACTATGTAAATGACGCTCCCGGTGACATTGATGTATTTGTGAAAGCGTTGAAGAAATAACACGCCTTAAAATTGCCTGCTTATTCACAACTTAAAACACCTATCGACCCATCAATCTATGACTTAATTGTAATTGGTGGTGGGGCGGCTGGGTTTTTCGGAGCCATTAATCTGGCCGAGATCAACAAAGGCGCCCAGATTCTCATTCTGGAAAAATCAACGAAGCTTCTGACTAAAGTTAAAGTATCCGGTGG
>JAGPBO010000336.1 GCA_018063305.1 Cyclobacteriaceae bacterium | reverse complement strand
CTGAGCAATCGATAATCGCCAGAAAACCACGCACCGATAATCCTATTGAGCTTCAACCGGTATTTCAAAATCCGGCTCAGTCAAGGCCGCTCGCTTCATCGAAAATGAAATAATATAATTCTTCCTATTAGAAGAATAAAAAAAATCAAATTCCTTCGTGTTGCCTAATTCGGTGCTTTGGACTATCATTGAAATTAATGATCCGTGAGCGTTTGAATAATTTCGTTTTGCGTGCAAGAATAAACTTTGTACATTTATTGCCCTACCTAACCGCATCAATTTATTTTCTGTTCATCCCGTTCCTTACGGAGATTAAATTATTTATGTATCTGAAAATTAAACAACAAAACATGAAAAGGATTCTCACCATTCTACTAATAATTTCGAGCTTGGCCGTGCAAGCACAAACCAAACTCATTGAAAAGGTTACCCAAAAGGGAAATGAAATTATTATTCCTTTTGAAAAGTATGTTTTGCCAAACGGACTTACACTTATTATTCATGAAGATCACAGCGATCCGGTTGTGCGCGTGGATGTAACCTATCACGTGGGTTCAGCACGCGAAGAAATTGGTAAATCAGGATTTGCACATTTCTTTGAACACATGATGTTTCAGGGCAGCGATAACGTGGGTGATGAGCAACATTTCAAAATTGTAACGGAATCTGGTGGAACGTTAAATGGATCAACCAATACAGACAGAACAAATTATTACGAAACAGTACCAAACAATCAATTGGAGAAAATGCTTTGGCTGGAAGCCGATCGCATGGGTTTTCTATTAGATGCCGTAACGCAACGTAAGTTTGAAGTTCAACGAGAGACTGTAAAAAATGAACGCGGTCAGAATTATGATAACCGGCCTTATGGGTTAGTGACTGAAGTAATCAATAAAAATCTTTATCCATATGGTCATCCATACTCGTGGTTAACAATCGGATATATCGAAGATTTGAACCGTGTGAACGTGGACGATCTTAAAAACTTTTTCTTACGCTGGTATGGACCTAACAACGCAACTCTAACTGTAGGTGGCGATCTTAATCCTGCTGATGTTGTAAAGTTGGTCGAAAAATACTTTGGCAGTATTCCGAAAGGCCCGGATGTGCAAAACATGAATTTGCCTGCCCCGGTATTAACCAGCGATCGGTATGCAACCTTGGTGGATAACTATGCCCGCTTGCCGTTATTAGCTGTTACCTATCCTACCGTTCCAAATTATCATGCCGATCAAGCTGCTTTGGACTGCCTGGCTGAGATAATCGGACAAGGAAAAAATTCAATCCTTTATCAGGAGATTGTGAAACCTCAAAAAGCATTGAATGCTTCTGCCTTTGGAAGCAATAGTGAATTAGCCGGAACATTTCGAATAAGCCTTACCCCTTCTGCCGGTGCAAATTTAGCCGATGGGAAAAAACTTATTGATAATGCTATTAAAACATTTGAAACCCGTGGAGTAACGGACGAAGACATTGAAAAATTTAAAGGTGCCTTTGAAGCCGATTATATTAATAGCCTACAAAGTGTGAGCGGAAAAGTATCGCAGCTTGCTGCCTATCAAACCTTCACTGGCGATCCAAATCAAATTGGAAAAGAATTGCAACGTTACAATAAAGTAACTAAGGAAGATGTAATGCGTGTTTACAATACATACATCAAGGACAAGTATGCTGTTATTTTAAGTGTAGTGCCTAAAGGTCAGGAATCAAATATTGTAGCTGCAGAAAACTATAAAGTAGATGAATCAAATTACAAGGCTCCCTCTTATGGTTATGCAGGATTAACCTATCAAAAACCAAAAGATCAGTTTGATAGAAATAAAATGCCTGGCAATGGTCCTAATCCGGTAGTTAAAGTTCCCGCCTTTTGGAAAAAGACACTTGACAATGGGATCAAAGCAATTGGCACACAAAGTACCGAACTTCCCATTGTTACTTTGTCCATCAAAATTCCTGGCGGCCACATTCTTCAGGCTAATGATACATCTAAAATTGGCTTAGCAAGAATCTTTGCGGCCATGATGAATGAAGACACTAAAAACTATACCAGTGAACAAATTCAGGTTGAGCTACAAAAGATAGGAAGTTCCCTTCGCATTAATAGCGAGTTTGATGGAATCAACTTTCAGGTGCAAACTCTGAAAAGGCATCTTGACAAAACGCTTGCTATTCTTGAAGAACGGATGTTGAATCCAAAATTTGAACAGGATAACTTTAGTCGCATTCAAACCCAGGCCGTGCAAGGGTTTAAGCAAATGAAGTCGCAGCCGGCTTTTATTGCGTCCGATGTATTTGCTAAAATGAATTATGGTAATACTATTTTAGGTCTGAGCCAAATGGGTACAGAATATACCGTTGCACACTTAACGCTTAATGATATCCAGAGCTATTACGATAACTACATGACTTCAAAGGGTGCTCAACTTGTTGTAGTAGGCGATGTAACAGAAAGTGAAATTTTAGGCAAGCTCGGGTTTCTTAAAAAACTTCCCGCCAAGGAAATTAAACT
>JAGPBO010000159.1 GCA_018063305.1 Cyclobacteriaceae bacterium | reverse complement strand
GATACAGGGGTCGTATGAATTGAAGCGTAAGGCACATCACGACCACCGAAGCATTTGGAAGCGAAACGCCCATGTTGAGATCCTGATTTTTTATTTCAAACTTTCGAGTAACTCCATTGTCATTCAGATTTTTGATACACTGCGCTACCATCTCATCGGAATTATCGAACCCAACAAAATCAACATCCGGAGGTAAAACCGGGTCCATATTAATTAAAGTAGTTCCTGTTGAGCACCCTAAATCGTAAACAACCGAGCCGGGTGTGGCAAAGTCTTTGCCCATTTCAGAGATCATTCGCTGCATTTCGAGATAATACGGTACCGAGCGTGTTACCATATTATCAAAAACCTTTACTACGGTTTTGTTAAAACTAAAGTCATCGATATGACTTTTCGGATCCTTGAATACTTCATCATTTTGCATAGCACACTCGGTTTTGAATTCGAAATTTAGCAAAAAAACAACAATCCATATCCTTTTGAGTAGATGACCCTTTCGAAATCGTCAGTGTATGGAACGAATTATTTTAGATAGTTGTATATACAACAGTTGTATGTAACTTTGATAAATAGAATAAACCAAAATGAAAACAGTACTACATAAAGCCAATACCCGTGGCCATGCCAACCATGGTTGGTTGGACACAAATCACACATTTAGTTTTGCGCATTATCACAATCCTGAGCGTATGCACTTTGGCGTGCTACGCGTATTAAATGATGATTTTGTTGATGGGGGTAAAGGATTCGGCACACACCCGCATGACAATATGGAAATTATCTCAATTCCCCTTTTGGGGGATCTGGAACATAAGGACAGTATGGGCAACACTACAGTGATCAAACAAAATGATGTTCAGATTATGAGTGCTGGAACGGGCATTCAACACAGTGAATACAATAAGAATAAAGATCAGAAAGTAAATTTTTTACAGATCTGGGTTTTTCCTAAGGTAAGAAACATTGAGCCGCGCTACGACCAACTTACTTTTAACCCGGAAGACCGAATAAATAAGCTTCAACAGATTGTAAGTCCGGTGAAAGACGATGAAGGAGTTTTGATTAATCAGGATGCCTGGTTTCATTTAGGAAATCTGAAAAGTGGATTTAATACGGATTATAAAATCAAACAAAAGGGAAATGGTGTTTATGCTTTTGTATTAATGGGTGATGTAACTATCAATGACCAGAAGTTGAATAAGCGTGATGGCTTTGGTGTTTGGGATGTTGATGTACTCACTATTAAAGCTGATACCGATGCCGAATTATTATTAATGGATGTACCAATGAATTAAATACGAGACCCTGCTCCCTTCTCTCCCGATAGCTATCGGGATGGAGAAGGGGCGGGATGAGGTTATGAAAACAAGAACAGTATCAAGATTATTATATGCGCATAAAGTTGACATGGGCGGTATGCCCATTCGCCAGCCTTTGCCTACCCAACAAGTAGAGCAAATTGATCCATTTCTTCTGCTACATCATGCGGACATAAAAGTTCCTACTCACCTTGATCCTGACAAGGCCGGTGTGGGGCCACATCCGCATCGTGGATTTTCGCCAGTCACTTTTATTTTTAAGGGCGGAGTCCATCATCGCGATAGCCGCGGGAACGATAGTATTATTTATGCAGGCGGTGCACAATGGATGAATGCGGGTATGGGAGTTATGCATAGTGAACGCCCGCCAAAGGATATCCATGAGATCGATGGGCAGCAAGAGATTATTCAGTTGTGGATCAATACGCCAGCAAAACATAAAATGGATCAGCCAAAATATTATCCGCTTAGCGCGGAAGCTGCGCCTCAATTTAAAAGCGAAGATGGCAGGGTAACAGGCAAAGTTTTTTCAGGCGAGGTATTGGGTGTAAAGGGACCTATTCCGTCACATACAATTGTTAATGCAGCGACACTTGACTTTAAGAAGGGCGGTAAAATTTCTATATCATTACCGGAATCTCACAACGCCATTATTTATTTGTTAGACGGTAAACTTACTGTTGCTGGATTTGGTATGGTAGAAGGTTTGCATATGGTGCATTTTAAAAACGATGGAGAAGGGATTCAGCTCGAAGCTTTGGAGGACACGCGTGTATTATTATTGAGTGGCGAGCCTTTGAATGAGGAAGTCGTTTCGCACGGCCCATTTGTTATGAATACCCAAACGCAAATTATGGAAGCTATGCGCGATTATCAGAAGGGCAAAATGGGAATTTTAATTGAAGAATGAACTGTTTAGCGTTCTGTGTGTTTAAAAGAAAGATATTTATAACGGAAACCATATCAGCCCTATGTCCAAGTCAAGTGAGTATGAATTTCAGGTGGTTGATTTAATTAAACAACGAAGAAGCCGCAGACCTTATTCAGCAAAAGGGATAGAACAAGAAAAGATTAATTCCTTGTTTGAAGCAGCCCGCTGGGCGCCAAGCAGCAATAACGAACAGCCTTGGGTTTATTTATATGCAACCAAAGAACAGCCTGAACTTTGGAATAAAATTTTTGAAACGCTGATGGAAGGAAATAAAATTTGGGCAAAGCATGCGCCCTTGTTGATTCTTGCTATGAGCCGCAAAAACTTTGTTAGTAATGGAAGGCCTAATGACTCGGCCAAATTTGATTTGGGGGCAGCCAATATGCTACTTTCCTTGCAAGCTACTGAACTGGGATTAAATGTTCATCAATTGGGAGGCTTCGAAAAACAGAAGGCGATTGATACGTTAAATATTCCGGATACACACGAACCTGTTGTGGTACTGGCTCTTGGATACCTGGGTGAGATAGATGTATTGCCAGAGTTTTTGAAACATCGCGAAGCAGCAGAGCGCGAACGGTATACGCAGAAATTTTTTGTGATGAACAAATCCTTTTAAATATGGTAACTGCAATTATTGGTAAAGATCATTATCGTACGGAACTAATCGCTTCAGGTAAAACGATAATTGCCGATGAGCCCGAAGAGGTAGGAGGAACAAACACCGGCCCTGCTCCGGGAGAGTTTTTAATGATCTCGCTCGCCTCGTGCACCGCCATAACGCTTCGCATGTATGCGGATAGAAAAAAGTGGGCTGTAGGTAAAATTAAGGTGGAGGTTAGTTTTGAAAAAGCAGAATTTAAAACAATTTTTATTCGCGAAATTTACTTAGAAGGAAATTTATCTGCGGATGAAAGACAAAAACTATTAGAGATTGCAGAAAAGTGTCCGGTGCATAAAACACTTTCCAACCCTATTGAAATTGAAACTAAATTAGGGGTCAAATAGTAGTGAGTATTGAGTCCATGGACTTTAGTAATTGGTGAGTATATTTAAGCAATGTGACTTTCAACTAAGGACTAGGTACTAACGACTAAATACTAAAGTATGAAAGACATCACCAAGAAATATACAAACGGAGAAGTAACCGTAGTTTGGAAACCCAATCAATGCATTCATTCCACTATTTGCTTTAAAGGCCTAAGTTCAGTTTTCGATCCGCGCAAGCGCCCCTGGGTAACTGCCGAGGGCGGCACCACACAACAAATAGTTGATCAGATTAAAAAATGTCCATCAGGCGCGTTGAGTTATTTTATGAATGCAGGGGCCGAAGGTGAAATTAAAGTAGATGCGGAAACGATCGTTGAGACAATGACCAACGGACCGCTACTGGTATATGGAAATGTAACCGTGAAAGATGCTGCTGGAAATCTCACAAAGAAAAATAATGTTACTGCATTCTGCCGCTGTGGGGGCTCAGGGAATAAACCATTTTGTGATGGTTCGCATAAACGAATTGACTTTAAGGGATAACTAACTCAATCCTTCGGGTGTACTTAGCTTTTCTTCCAATCAGACTTTATTCAACTACAAGTTGGTGATTCAGCGCTAACGCGTATTTTTGCAGTTCATTCAACCTTATTAGCATGAAACAATTATTGAGTCTACTTCTTATTATTATAATGATGGCTGCCTGCCAGAATAGACCAACTGCGGTTTCCAATACCTATGGTGAAGCAATTACTACTGATGATGCGTTTGCGTTGGCAAGTTTAAATGAAGCGGTAGGAGATAAAGATTCTGTAATTCTTACCTTAAAGGGAACTATTGAAAAGACCTGTGCAAAGAAAGGTTGCTGGATGACCGTGCAGGATGAGAACGGAGTAGCTACCCGTATAACTTTTAAAGACTATGGATTTTTTGTACCTACAGAAGGCGCTGATGGAAAAGAGGTAATCTTTTCAGGAGTGGCCAAGCGTAAGGTTACCGATGTTGCCACGCTGCGCCACTTTGCAGAAGATGATGGAAAAACTGAAGCGGAGATCAATGCGATTACCGAACCGAAACAAGAAATTGAATTTGTGGCTACCGGTGTAGTGATTTATGATAAGGGCACCAAGAAATAATTTTTCTCCTTTCAAATATCTCGGGTTAGTTGGATGATCTCCTTCTCATACCCGGAATATTTTTTTAGCAGTATATTCTGATCTGCCATTTCAAACTCATGGAAGTCAACACCGTGCGACACGGTATAACAGATTAGTAACACTGATTTAATACCAATGGAATAAAAATCGATTTGATTTCGGGTAAAAAAAAATCATCTTGCTGATCAGGTTACGGGATCTTAGCTCAGCTGGTTTAGAGTATTACCTCGACAAGGTAGGGGTCGTGGGTTCGAGCCCCACAGGTCCCACACTTAACTCATTTGAAATGAAGCGTACGTTTTTGTTTATCGTATTTCTTGTCGCTTGTTTTCGGATACAAGCCCAACAGGAATCTGCTCCCTATGTAATCATGGTTTCTTTTGATGGCTTTCGCTACGACTATCTTAAAAAGATCAATCCGCCCAATTTCAAAGCGTTCATAGCAAAGGGCTCACAAGCCGAAGCATTGATCCCATCCTTTCCGAGCAAGACATTTCCTAACCATTATACATTAGTTACTGGATTGAATCCGGGCAACCATGGTTTGGTTGATAATTCATTTTATGACCGTAAGCGAAATGAGTTTTATAGTATGCGAAATAAAGAACGGGTTTCCGATCCCTATTATTATGGAGGAGTGCCTTTGTGGGAGTTGGCAAAAAGAAACGGTATAAAATCAGCTTCATTTTTCTGGGTAGGTACTGAACTAACAGATGAATCGCGCAGGCCTGATTATTATTTTCCCTTTGATGATAAAATTAATCCCCAACAACGAGTGGATCAGGTAATAGCTTGGCTTAAGTTGCCGCCCGCTGAGCGACCTCATTTTATTACGTTGTACTTTTCATTTCCTGATCATGAAGGTCATACCTATGGTCCCAATTCAGAAGAGGCAAGAGTAGCTGTCTTGCGGGCCGACACACTTCTGGGAAACCTAATGCATGGAATTGAAACGACTAAGCTTCCGGTTAATGTTATCCTAGTTTCCGACCATGGCATGAAAGAGCTGACCGTTAAAGAAGAGACTTATATTTTTATTGATGAACTGATTGATCGAAAAAATCCAGCAGTTAAAGTTGCTAATGGAGGCACGCAAACTCACCTCTACGTTGAAAACAAAAATGCAGAAGACTCCGTGTATGCTATCTTAAAGAAGAATGAAAAGAATTACACCGTCATGCGAAAGAATGAATTTCCTGAGCGGTGGAATTACAATAATTATCGCGTGGGTGATTTGATGGTGATCGCTGATGAAGGCTATTATATTCGCGAAGGAAGCAGAGAAAGATTTTTGAAAGGCGCAAAAATTGGTAGTAACGAAGGTGTGCATGGTTACGATCCTGCTGAAGTTACCGACATGCGTGGAATTTTTTATGCCCAAGGCCCCAACATCAAGCCCGGTATGGTATTGGCGCCATTTCAAAATATTCATATCTATCCACTTGTGGCTAAAATTTTAGGATTGCCTTTGCCAAAGATTGATGGCAACCCGAAAGTGTTAAATAAGTTATATAAGAAAAAATAGCTTGCTCATAATTGACTATTGTCAGTTAATCTGTCATGGCAAGAAAAACGCCATTCGTCCAGCCGAAACCATCTTGATTAGGATACTCGCCACCACTGGCTTCTCCGTCCTTATTCCACACAT
Organism: Cyclobacteriaceae bacterium; assembly: GCA_018063305.1. Lineage (GTDB taxonomy): Bacteria > Bacteroidota > Bacteroidia > Cytophagales > Cyclobacteriaceae > ELB16-189. Next base: position 2,632 of record JAGPBO010000159.1, on the reverse strand, counting down.
CATATTTCTCGGTCATCTTTCCTGTATTGGCATACACTTTTAAATTAGTAGTTGTCCAATGGATTTTAATTTCATTTGCCAACTCATCCAACCCGTAATTTAAAAATCCTTTGCAGGCAATCCATTGTAAGGGAGCCCACCCATTGGGCGCATCCCATTGTTGCCCGCTATTTATCAAAGTAGTAGTTAACCCACCCGATTTTAAAAACCTTGCTTTGATAATTTCTGCAATACCGGATGCTTGCTGATCAGTAGCGATTTTAAAAAATAAGGGAAAGGCAGCCGCTAACGTAACCGATTCTTTTTGTTTGTTACCCTTGAAGTCAAAATCAAAAAAGAATTTCTCTTTTGAGTTCCAACAATATTTAAGAATGGCATTTTTTCTGTTTTCAGCGTGTTGACTATAGGTATTCGCTTGGTGAGAGTTACCCAGTTGATGAAATGCTTCAGCCAGAGTCTGCTCAAGAAAGTATAACAAACAATTTAAATCAACGGGTATAATTTCAGTGGTATGAATCGTTGCGAATGATTTTCCATTGCGAAACCATCGACTACTAAAATCCCAACCCGATTCAGCAGCAGCTCTAAGATGCCGATATATTTCTTCTGGTCGTTCATCAGATTGATGCGCCAGTTCTACATCTTCTTTATAGGCTTCGGGTCGTGGGGTATTATTTTCATCCCAATATCTATTTAGTATAGACCCATCGGGCATGCGAACTACGCGGTGAACGGCTTGTGTTCTTTCAGAAAGCTGATCAACACCCTTCATCCAAAATTGATATTCCTTTTCCAGTTGCGGCAGATACTTAGTTAGCGTGTTCTTTTTGCTTTCGCAGAAAAGTTTAACCATCAACGAAAAGAACGGGGGTTGCGAGCGACCGAGATAATAGGTTCGATTCCCGTTGGGAATATACCCGATCGTATCAATCAAGTGTGCAAAGTTATTTACCATGTGTTCGATCAGATCAATCCGATTTGAAACTTGCAGTCCCAACATGGTGAAGTAACTATCCCAATAATAAATTTCGCGAAAGCGACCCCCAGGCACAACGTAAGGATGCGGAAGGGGAATAAGTGAGCTGTTTTCCGTTTCTGGATTTCGCGTTAGCACATCCCATAACGCATAGATGTGTTGAGCAGCACTTTTGTTTGGATCGCTTTTATAATCTGTAGCGTGTTCTTTTGGAAGCGTGAAATTTTTGTCAACGAATGCTGACAAATCAAATCCATTAGAATTTTTATTATTTAAAAATTCCTGCTGGATTTCTTCAAGCGAACGCGTTGGAATACAATCCGGAAATGTTTTTCCATCACCCAAAATATTTTGAAGTTGTACTACCTCAAAGAGTTCTCCTAGTTCGTGAATTTCCATCTTAATGTCCGCCAGTTGATTGAAATGTAATCTCAGCTTCTGATTTCTTTTGTATCCGATTAAAAAAGAAAAGACAGATCATTAGTATGCCAATAGGCACTAATGAAAAATAGAAAGCGGTTTGGCCTCCATAGGCTTCAAAAATATTTCCGGTAATAATTGATCCGGTTGTGCCACCCAATGCCGAGAAAATTACAATCAATCCTGACATAGGTCCATGTTGTCGTGCAGGCAGCGTGCTAAGGATTACAGAATTTATTGCTGGATAAATGGGTGCGATAAATAATCCTATTAATGGAAATACAAAAGCACCAAGGGGGGCATCACTCCAGCCTGTAACTGTGCCACCGTTATTTTGTGCGAGCGGAATGGCTACCAACACCAGAACACTTGCAGCAAGTAAGCAGACTACCAGCACACCGAACCAATGTATTTTTCGTAATGCAAAACCGGCAGCAAATCTTCCGAAAGCCGTGGAGGCAGCCAATATGCTTGCCATTTGAATACTGAGTGTAGTGGGTAGGTTTAATACTTTACTATTGAATGTGGGGAGCCAACTCATGATGCTTTGCTCAATCAACACATACGTAAAGGCACTGATGATAAAGACCAACACAAGCGGCTTAAGCGCTAGTTTGATCATGTCACCAAAATCTTCAAGAAAAGATTTTGTCTCGGTTGTTTTTACAGCGGACTCATCCAAAGATGCGGTGAGCAGCAGAACAAAAGCGATGGCCGTAATGCCTGCAAGTAAATAGTATACCGTAAGCCAGGAAGTGGATTGCGTTTGACTGTCGTCAACAAAAGCGCTAAAAATAAAATAACCGGTGAGAATGCCAATCATAAAAAATGATTCAATGAAATTCATGAAGCTGGCATGTTCTTTCTTATTGGAGGTAACTAGGCCAATCGTAGCATACACCGATACTTTTATTAACGCGAACGAAGTGCCCACAACTGCGAATAAAACTTTAGTCATGGTGAAGCTGGGTAACGAGGGCATCGCTAAACAAGCCACGGTTACAAATCCTAAAGCAATGAGCATAGAATTTTTATAACCGATGCGTGTGATGTAGGAGGCAACCAGAAAAGAAACTGCGGCAATACTTAAATCTTTGAAAGCCTCCAAAATGCTGGCTGATGATTCTGATATTCCATAATTGCTTTGCACTTGCAGGATTACGGTGCCAACACTGTTTAGCAAAATGGCAAAAACAAAATAGTTGAGAAAGAGAGAGACTTTGATTTTCCAGGTAG
>JAGPBO010000010.1 GCA_018063305.1 Cyclobacteriaceae bacterium | reverse complement strand
AACAGGTCATTGAATTTCGTTTCATTGGGTATACTTCGCGAGTTGATACTATTCTATTTCCTTTAGAATCCATTCTTCCGCTTGAGATTTTATTGGAGCCTGATTCTGAAGAAATGGAAGAAGTTATCATAATGGCTACACGTTCCAGCCGCACCATTGCCGATATTCCAACACGGGTTGAGGTAATCTCCGGAGAGGAATTAGAAGAAAAGGGAAACATGAAGCCTGGCGACATCCGCATGATGCTCAATGAAAGCACGGGTATTCAAACTCAGCAAACCTCAGCTACCTCGTACAATTCCAGTATTCGTATTCAAGGTCTTGATGGAAAATACACGCAGATTCTTAGAGATGGACTTCCGCTTTACTCTGGTTTTTCGGGCGGACTAAGTTTACTGCAGATTGTTCCCCTTGATTTGAAACAAGTGGAAGTGATCAAAGGTGCTTCATCAACTTTGTATGGTGGCGGGGCCATTGCGGGTTTAGTCGATCTCGTTTCAAAAACGCCAACTGAAAAGAAAGAAATCAACTTTATGTTAAACGGTACGTCAGCGTTAGGGTTGGATGCCAGTGCATTCTATTCGCAAAAGTTTAAGAAGGTAGGCACCACCGTTTTTGCTTCTTACAATTTAGGATCACCGTATGACCCAGCGGATATCGGCTTAACGGCTATTCCAAAATTCAAACGATTCACCATCAATCCAAAATTGTTTTTATACCTCAATGAAAAAACAACGGTGAATGTAGGGTTCAATTCAACGATTGAAGATCGCATCGGTGGAGATATGACTTACATTGAGAGGGGTGGTTCAAACTTATACTATGAGGAAAATAGAACAAATCGTTTCAGCACTCAAATTGTAGTCGATCATCAATTCAATGCCGATTCAAAACTCAATTTCAAGAACAGCATCAGCTACTATAATAGAAGTATTGACATACCAGGCTATGAATTCGCTGGCGATCAACTATCGTCTTTCAGCGAGGTGTCATACAATAAGAGACAGCAAAAGGTAGAGTGGGTAGGTGGTCTAAATCTCTGGACTGATAAATTCACACAAGCAAATGTCACACCAGCCGAGGCGGTGGATTATAACTACACAACGGTAGGGGCCTTCATTCAAAATACCTGGAATGCTTCTGAGAAAATTATTTTAGAAACTGGTTTACGCGGAGACTATCAGAACGAATATGGTTTCTTTGCGCTCCCGCGCATCTCAGCCTTATTTAAAATCAATTCGAAACTAACTACGAGGCTTGGTGGCGGACTAGGATACAAGAGCCCAACCGTATTTACCGAAGATGCGGAAAAGATACAATTCAGAAATGTTTTGCCCATCAACACCGCGACAACGAATGCCGAAAAATCAAGTGGTGGGAACCTCGATATTAACTATAAGACCATACTGTCATCTCATTCAACCTTTAGTATCAATGCGTTACTGTTTTACACACGCGTAAATAATCCCTTGATCCTAACACCTATAGCCAATGGATTCTATGAATATCAACAGCCCGATGGTTTTATTGACACAAAAGGAATTGAAACAAATGTTAAGATAACGTACAATGATTTTAAACTCTTTGTTGGCTATACTTTAGCGGATGTTAACCAGCATTACAGTGGTTCTGTTACTCAATTTCCATTGGTTGCCAGGCACCGACTAAATAATGTGTTGATGTATGAGGTCGAAGAGAAATGGAAGATTGGACTTGAGGCATATTATTTTAGCCCTCAAAAATTAAATGATGGCGCTACTGGAAAAGAGTACTGGATCTGTGGCTTGATGGTGGAAAAGTTATGGGAACATTTATCGCTCTTTATAAATTTTGAAAACTTCTTTGATACCCGGCAAACCAGATTTGATACAATCTATACGGGGCCAATTACCAATCCGACATTCAGGGATATTTATGCTCCCGTTGACGGCTTTGTTATCAACGGTGGGATAAAAATTAAACTCTAATGAGATGTGATTCCGTCTAAATAAAAAGGCCAGATGATTGCTCGTCTGGCCTTTGAAGTGATTCAATTTCTCAGGGTGTAGATAATGTCCTCCTGTATTTCAATAAATATCTTATGGATAAAGCAAATATTTCTTTCTCATTTCTTTATACTGCGCCAGCCCAGCTTCCCATCCCTTTCGAATCTCTGATTCAGGAACGCCCTTTATAATTTGCTGCTTCAACTCTGTTGTGCCGGCAAGTTTATCAAAATTCCCCATTTGTTTACTCTGTGAAAAGTCAAAGAATTTTTCTTTATCAGGATAGGCATTGTAAAGTTCAATAAGCCATTGAAGATTTATCTTGCCGTTACTAAAAAGCGATTTAGTATCGTAGGTACGAAGATCAAGTCCATAACACGTATTGCCATGATGTAAAGGCGTTTCACTCATACCGGGAATGCTAACAGGAGTAAACGAAAATGAATATTGTCCTTCAAGTGCTGGACTTCCTAAAACAGTAAAGGGCATCCGCGTACCCCTCCCCTGACTCACAATGGTTCCTTCAAATAAACACAACGATGGATAAAGCAACACGGACTGTTGCGTGTTAAGATTAGGAGACGGCTTAACGGGTAACGTATACATCATTGTGTGATCATAATTTTTGATCTTAATAATTTTCAGCTTACACTTCACTTTATTAGTAAGCCATCCTTCACCATTCAACATCTGTGCAAATTCACCAATGGTCATGCCATGGGTAATCGGTATTGGAAATTTACCAATTCCAGATTTTAGTGACATATCCAGTATAGGGCCATCCACATACGCATTTGGATTGGGGCGATCAAGAATTACTAATTCCTTATTGTTCTCAGCACAAGCTTCCATCACATCGGCCAGCGTGTTGATGTTTGTATAAAATCTACAGCCTACATCTTGAATATCAAACAGCATCATATCAAGCTGATCAAGATCCTCTTTGGAGGGCTTACGCTTTTTGCCATATAAAGAAATAATCCTAATTCCAGTTTGTCCATCTACTTCATCCTCTACCTTAGCCCCATTGCTTGCGTTGCCGCGAAAGCCATGCTCAGGCCCAAAGACTGCTGAAATATGTATTCCCAGAGAAAGCAGGCTGTCAACAGAAAGCGTATTACCGATGATAGAAGTCTGATTCACTACCATCCCAACCTTTTTGTTTTTTAAATACGAAACATATAGCTCTGTTTGGTCAGCACCTGTAATAATTTCTTTCTTTGGTTCAGCCACTGATGTGGTGTGCAAAGTTGTCATGGGTTGTTTACAACCCATGAGTACGGTAAGCAAACCGAACAGTAGCAAACTTAAAATATTCTTCATATCGAAATACATTAGATCAAAACTAAAATAGAAGCATCACACTTTGCTCCCCGAAAACCGTGATTTTACAAACTCACTGGAAGCAATCACATCTACTCGGCAATAACGAGGTCCACTAATATCATGGAGCCTTTTCCAAGTTGGCTATCAATTTCAAAAGTACCTTTATACAAGGCTACCTTTGAGCGGATCGTATCAAATCCAAAACCTGAGGCGATGCCTTTTACATCCATTCCTTTTCCGTTATCACCTACAATAATGTTGAGTGAATCCTGGTGATGGATAATTTGAATTTGCATCTGCGATGCCTGTGCATGTTTGATAACGTTCTGAACCAGCTCTTGGCAGATGCGGTATGCCACTACTTCAATTTGCTCGGGCAGCCGTTCTTCAAGTCCTAAAATTTGTAAATCCACATCAAGCTGCTCAGAAGAATTGATATGTTGGATAAATGTATGCAACGCAGACTCCAGCCCAAACCTACTCAGTGAAACAGGCAACATGTTGTGTGCAATCTTTCTTAGTTCATGAATTGATTCATCTAATAACCGCAACGTATCATTGAATTTTGTGGCCTTTTCAGGAACTTTATTTTCAAATGCTTCTTGCAAGCCATTAAACCGAAGTCGAACACTTGAAAGAAGTGAACCAAGGCTATCATGCAAATCACCGGCAATGCGTTTGCGTTCGTTATCTTGTGTAAGCACAAGCGCCTTCATGTGCGCATCCTTTTGCGATTCGAGCACCGTTGTTAGATGTTCCTTCTCTGCCATCTCCTTTCGAATTTCTTCATTTAGCCTAATAGACTTTTCATGAATTCGTGCGTTCTCTAAAATTATGGCACCCTGATTCGCTGCAATGCGTACACATTTCACCCGCTCTTCCACATACCAGTCTTTCGCAAAAACATTCTCCAGGTAAATGACCATGGGTAGATGTCCGTTAATAGTAACCGGAAGAATCATGAACGATTGAACACCACGATCATAGATAGACTGTTGATGGCGCAAACCCTTCTCGGAATCAACGTCATTCACCACAACAATATTCTCAGATTTAAGCGCCAGTAAAATCATCGATACAGGTATGCTGGTTTTGATTTTTTCTTTCTTATGTTCTCCCTTCTGAATTCCATTCAACAATGACAAATCATCATATAATATACGTTCTCCGGTGTTATCAATTAATTCAATTACTACATGTGTTGATCCGGAGATACGCAATAGCAACACCATCAATTTTTTTACAAGTGAAGTCACTTCAAGATCACCACTTAATTCATATTGGATAGTTTCAATATCCATATCTTCCTGTGCAGGATGCAACTTTGGTAAGATGGCTTGAAATTGTTGATAGAGTTGCTTTGCTTTTGCTATTGCGCCCCACGTATAAAAACCAGTAATGGATTCTGATAAATGGTGCACGGCCTCCTTTCTTTTTGATGGGTTTGTTAACAAGAATTTTCCGAGCAATTCGTGTGTGATAGCCCAGTGATAAATATTACTCCCGGCACCATCCAACGATTCCTGATATAACGCAAGTGCTTTCTTCTCCTTCCCTTCAATTCGTTTCCATTCAGCACTCATCAATTGGTAAGACGCTTTATAATTGGATGGCGCATGGTGTTGCCAAAAATCAAATGATTTTAAAATTACTTTAACTTTTATTTCCAACCCTTCATACAATTCGCTTTTGTGGTTATTCCAATTTTGTGTGATCGATAGAAACCAGATCATTAAGTTTGCTGGTAACAACGGAGATGCTTCCTGCAATTTCCGGTTACTATGTGCTTCCTTGGCTACCTCTGCAGCGAGTTCATAATGTCCAAAAAGAAAATAATATTTTCCCCACACATAATTCCGATAAAACTTTTCTTCTTGAAGGGTAAGTTTAGCTGCCAAGGAAGACGGGTGTTGCCTCGGCATAGAGAAAACCGCTGTTTCGCCTTGTAAAAATTTCACAAGATTTTTTTGATAAAGTGTAATGTAGTACGTCAGTTCGGTTCCCGGGTAGGACTCATCAAAATTCCATTGGCTCAATCCCTTCAAGGGTAAGCCCGCAATCAGATGAAGGTTTAACGTATGGGTCTTCAAAATATACATTCCAATCAAATCCCCTGCTTCTCCACCTGCACGCATTGCTTCATTAAGTAAAATTTTGCTTTCCGAAAATGCCTTTTTCCAGGGTTGGATATAAAAAGCAAAAACACCATATACGCGACAGCGCATGCTCACATCATTCAGTTCATTGTTAATTCCTACTCCCTTCACCCCAAACTCATATCCTTTTTCAATGTCACCCGAAATAATCAGCATCCGGCCATAAGAAACATAACCGATTGCTTTTACAACCGATACATTATTTTTAACAGGGCGCAACATAATTTGTAAAGCTGCCCATCGCATCAACACATCGGAAGTGTGATGCAATCCCATCCCTCCTATATATAAAAGTTTTATAATAGCTTCATCATACTCCAAATGCAAACCATTGCTAAGTGCTCTGGTTTCCTTCCCGTTCTCACGGTCATGAAGTATCTCTTTTAGTTTATTAAGTTCACGGAGTAATTTCTCTTCTGCTAATGGAAGTTCAAGGCCAAGCTCTGCTAAGATTTCTTTAACAATGTGTACGACTTTCTGGTATCGTCCCAAGTGATTGTTAATCGTGATTTTTTGTTCAAATACTTTCGCGCGTTTCAGCGGATCAGTAATTCGCTCTAATAAGTAGTCGAGGTGTATTTCCGCAAGATCATATTCGCCCAAGAAATATTCAATGCGTGCACGATCCATATATATTGTATAGACTTGCTCCCGTACGCTTTCCAAGGAGCATTCATTGAGCAGTTCGGCACTCATCTTATAAAAGTACCGTGCTTGATCCAGCGACCTATCCTGTTCTAAAATTTTACCGGCTCTATAGTTTAGCATCGCAACCTTCTCGAATTCTCCATTCTCACGAATCCGTTCCAGTGATTGATTGTAACTCTTCGTCATCAACACAATGTTTGTTGAATTCAGATTCTCTGTACCAATGGAGTAGAATAATTCTGCCAATTTATAATGAAGCTCAGATCTTCGGCCAGGTGAAAGATCATTGTAAATCATTTCCCCAATATGCATTTCCACAAATCGCACTTCTTTGTCATCTTGCTCTAAGAGCCCTGTTTTACATGCCTCATTGAGAAGACTGGTCATTACTGATACCTTTCCATCCAACCATTTCAATAAAATATCTTTATTGAATCTTCCTAAGCAGGCGATAAGGTAGATAACTTCATAGGCTTGAACAGAAAGCTTTTTAACATTATCGAGTACAATGCGCTCCGGGTTTTGGCCCCCATATAGTTTCTCTACCTGTGCCGCATCACAGCACCATCGGTCATCTGCATACCAAATAAGTTCTTTCTGTTTCAGGCTATCCAGAAGAGCCTGCAAGTGCGATGGGTTTCCATCGGTAAGCTTGTAACAAATATTGATTAACGCGGGATGACAGGTACCACCCAGCATCAAAACCAGCGACTGCGCTACTTCTTTAAGCGAAAGCCCCTTTAGTACAATATTTTCAATTATCTTATTTTTAAGATGCAGTTCGTCTACAAACTGGTGCAAAAAACTTTGGTTACCAAGTGGTGCACGGTATGCCCCAATCCAAATTAATTTTTCTGAAGATACGTTGAGCAATAAATATTTTAACAAGTTGGTACCGGAGGCATCAATCCATTGTAAATCATCAGTAAAAAAAAGTACGGGCTTATGATAATAGTTCGCTAAAAATTCAAATAAATTTTTGAATAGCGAATAAAGTTGATTTTCAATTGTCAGTAGAGAGCGCTGTGCAGACCAGGATTTGATTCCTGATATGACAGATAACTCCGGCACATAATCCAACAATAAAGGAAAACTATCGCCCAAAAAATCTTTTAGACTTTTAGAAAAATGTTGAAACTCACTTTTAGTTGATGTGCTATAGATTTTACTCAGGTAATCAGAGATACTATATTTAAAACCATAGTATGGAATGCTCTCATGTTGTTGATAATGACGCGCAATCAGGATGGCATGTTGTGGTTCAAATTTTTGTAGGAAATGTTCTACAAAAAAAGTCTTTCCAGTACCCATGTGTCCAGAAACTAAGATGCCACTCAAGTCAGCATTTTCATTCTTGCCAACCTGTAGCACATAATCCGATAGCATGTGGCTGCACTCCATTTCTGAAAATATGCGCAGTTTTGGCTGCATGCCGAGTGTCGGTACTTCCTCCATAGGTTATCTTCCCTTTGATTTGAAATATACCATTTTTGTGTGTATAAATTCAGGTTGTCTATTCCCTGAAAACCGTGATTTCATCAAATCACTGTAAAATATCGTGTTATAATAAATACATTTAAATATATAATGGTGATGGGTAATTCTGCCTCTCAAATGCCCTATTTTTCATAAACCGAACAAAAGGATCTATGCGATTTCTACGTTTCACTTTTATCTTCCTTTCACTTTCTTTTCATCAGCTCCAGGCGCAAATCTCCATCGATTGGAAATCACGTGAAGACTTAAATATTTTATTGCCAAACTCTGTGCGCATCTATGAAGGGAATGGAAAACTTGCAGACAGTGCCCGCGTGCGAGCCGTATATGCTAAAATAAATCTTAAAGACCATCACCTTACATTACAAGCAAAAGGCAGCAACCCAATCCGACAAACAACTTTAGAGGCCTATCAAGAGCATGATGGAATCCTGGCCATCAACGGTGGCTATTTTTCATCAACACAATCGGTAAGTCTGCTGGTTTCCAATGGCGAAATCATTTCTCCCGACCGAAACCAAAAGGTAACGCGGGGTGCCTTTGGGTTAGTGAATGGAAAACCAGAAATTGCATGGGCCTATGTTAAGGATAATCAATTAGTGAACTATCCTTCTCCCATAAATCCAATCGTTGACAAGCTTGAAAAAGGAATGCTTTGGAACCCAAGCCAAGCCGTTGGTGGCGGCCCAGTACTCATTAAAAATGGAAAAATAAATGTAAGCGATACACAAGAAGGATTTGGCGGTTCACACCTTGTGCGGCACCCGCGCACCGCTATTGGCTACATGAATGATAGTACGTTGGTCATGATGGTAGTGGACGGACGACAAGTGGCGAGTGTTGGGGTTACGTTAACCGAGCTTGCAGAAATCATGTTGAACGTTGGATGTTATGAAGCGGTAAACCTGGATGGTGGCGGCTCGTCTGCTATGGTAGCTGCCGATGAAGTAGTGAACATACCCGTTGATGTGCCTGCCGGAAATAGAAACAGTCTTCGTAAAAATGCCAGTGCATTAATTATTTCTCATACAAAACCAGGCATCGATAAAAAAATTATCATCATCGATACCGACAATAAAAATTATAACGAACAAGGCGTATGGCGAAACACCAACCACAGCAATAACTACGGCATCACAAATTCACGAACAGCAACCGCAAGCACATATAACAAAGCAACCTATAGGTTTGATAGTTTAACCTCTGGAAACTATCAACTCGCTGCTTGGTGGACGGTTGATGCTGGAAATTCAACAACGACAAAATACATTCTTCATCATGAAAATAAAATTGATACACTGCGCGTATCGCAAAAAGATTTGTCAGGTAGTGGAAAGTGGAATGTATTGGGAAATTTCCATTTACAAACCAACGCCTATCTGGAAGTAATTGGTGACAAAAGTGAAAACAAAATTATAACTGATGCTATTCGGCTTGTAGCACATGAACTTTATCCTGCACTTCCTAAACGTGGCGATTTGCGGATTGCTTTAATCAGCGATCTCAACTCAGGCCTTGGTTCTGCAACGTATGAATGGCAAGTCGACAGTATTATGAAACGCATTCCGCGTATATGGAAACCAGACATCGTGATCTGTGGAGGTGATATGGTAGCCGGAATGGGCGTACACGATACATTGGTGATGCGGAAAATGTGGGAAGGTTTTGCAAAACATGTTACCAAACCTTTACAGGATAATAATATCCCATTTGCATTTACATTAGGTAATCATGATGGAACTGTCTCTCATCAAGATGAAAGAAAATTCACACAACGCTATTGGAGCAATCGTGTAAATACACTTAATATTAATTTTATTGATAAGTCCCATTTCCCCGCATATTATTCTTTTACTAAAGACAATGTGTTTTTCATATCGATTGATGCTTCATCTCCTTCCATGCCGAAAGAAAATATAGAATGGCTCGAAACCCAACTTAAAAGCAAAGAAGCCCAACAATCAAAAATCAGGTTTGTGCTGGGCCACATTCCCTTGTACAGCGTAGCCCAAGAGCGCGATTCAAAAGGAAATGTATTGGAATCCCACCAACAACTTCAACAACTATTGGAAAAATATAATGTACACAGTTACATCAGTGGTCATCAACATGCATATTATCCAGGGAAAAACGGAACGTTAATGTTATTAAATGCAGGTGCAGCAGGCTCTGGTCCGCGTAGGTGGCTTAATCGAGATGATGCTCCAGTAAATACTGTAACCATGTTGGATGTATTTTTTGATGCGGATACTGTTGTGCAGACAACGTATGACATCAAGCAAAACAAGAGTGAAAAAATGGCAATCCTTATTCAGCACTCCATGTCTTCTTCGATTAGCGGAGTAAACGGAACAATTATCCGAGACGACTTACCCTATGTTCAAAGCGTTTCCGGAAATTTTTATGCTAATGATAGCTATACTTCTTTAGGTGCGATTGCATTAAAACTTGCTAATAATAAAATTGTTGTTGAAGGAAACGTAAATCTTAATATCAGCACAATAGGCAATGACAGTGCAATTGCGCTGTATGCCGGAAAACATACGGAACAAGGAAGTTTTCTACTTCCGCTTACTATTAAAAAGAATGGCAAAAATTCCATTGTCTTAAAAGGCGAAATGGAAGCACAAGACACTATACGTGAGTGGCTCGCTACAGGTGCTTTGTTTGTAAAAATCAAAACAAAATCTGGTAGCGATATCCGCGCACAACTTTATCCCGATGCGAATCATACTCCCACCAATTTAACTATACTTTCACACACGGTCGTTAACATCTATGGCATCCGAAATACGGAAGCTCTTTATACCGTATCATGGAGCGAAGCCTTTGATCAGGATGGTGATTTGCTTGATTATGCTTATGAATTAGCAACGGATAGTCTGTTCAATCATATTGTTGTACGAAAAAATACTGGCAGACAAACCCAATTAAAATTCCAGGAAAAAGAATGGTTTACATTAATAGATCAACCGATAGGAAAAATTTCTACTTTTTATCATCGCGTTATTACTTCTGACGGAAAACATTTTACTAAGTCACCGATCACAAAACTTAACCTGATGAAAAGTGATGAGTTACCCGATGATTATATTGAAGTATCGCCTCCACAGTATACATTAGAAAAAATTACAAATGCACCCGGTACAGGAAGCGGTGCTGTATGGGATAAGGATGGAAAGCTTTGGCTTGCGGATTACAGTGGAAACTTAATCATCAAATCCCGAGATGGAAGTGATGCGCCATTTTCTCCATTGAAATCTGTTATCATTAATGGCAAGGAACATTCATTAAAACCTATCAACGGTATCGGCCTTGATAACGATGGCAATATCCTCATTGGGAACAATCGTTTCTTATTAAAAATAGACGCAACAACCGGAAAAGTAATTGCCCGATGGGAAGCACCCGAAGGAGAACGCGCCATTACCACACCACGCATGAATACCAAAGGTGAAATTTACGCGATGTCGTTATTTGGTGACGACCCCAACTACGTACTCAAACAAAGTACAACCGATCCCGCTACTTTTGAATTACTTCGCACTATCAATTTGAAAGATCGCATTCTCGCTCGCACATTCGATATGAGTAACGATGGACACACATTATATTTTCCTGATCCAGGCAGTCCGTTTATACAAGTTTACAAAAGTAAAGATGGGATTATGTATCGTAGGGAAGAGAACATTACAAGTATGGCCGCTGGTAGCAATGCCATTCAAACCATAGACGAAAAAATATTTGCAGCAGTACGCGCCAGTGGTATCACACCTACTATGCTACACTATCGTGACGACAGCAAGCGCGTGATGTGGACATTGTCACTTCCTGAAATGAATGGCGCAGAGCCTCGCGGGATAACTGTCTCAGAAGATGGGTCAACTATTATTATTTGTAGTTGGGATAAAGGTGGTGGATTTTATCGGGTTACCTTGAAACCATAAACTCATCAACGTCATCCACTCGATCACTTTTCGATCAAGGCATCGTACATCACTTGTTGAATTTTAGTGCGTGTGTTCAATTGATACAAGCGTGTGTTGTTGCGTGTTGGCTCCACCCGGTTGGAAAGAAAAATGTACAGCAATCCCGTTGAAGGATCCATCCATGTCATCGTACCCGTAAACCCTGTGTGACCAAAACTCGCAGTGCTTGCATCTTTCGCTGCATTATTATTTTCACCCAAATAGATTAGGTTGGGCTTATCAAAGCCGAGCCCTCTTCTATTGTCATTTTCAGGAAATTGCGTTGTTGTCCATTTCTTGAATGTACTCTCGGCAATGTATCGTTGTCCACCATACTCACCGCCATCCAAATACATTTGCATCAACTTCGCCAAGTCATTGGCATTGGCAAACAAACCCGCATGACCTGATATGCCCCCTAACATGATGGCGCCTTCATCATGCACGGTGCCACGTATGGGTTCGTGACGAAATGAATAGTCATGCTCCGTTGGAATAATGGATGACATCGGGTATTTCGATAATGGATTGTAGGTAATCGAAGTTGCACCTAATGAGGAATAAAAATTTTTATCTAAATAGGTTGGGAAACTTTCATCAATCATACTTTCCACAACACGCGGAGCAAGAATAAAAAAGAAATCAGAGTATACATATTTTTTCTCTTCCAACAATGGAGACTTGCGAATAGAATTCACCATCTTATCAGGATATTTCTTATCCAAGTACATATCTTGCTTTACGCGAATAGAGTAACGTTCCGATGAATCCTTTTTAAAAGTGTGCCATCGATAACTTCCATTTTTTCGAATGGTGTTTTTCCAAAATGGTATCCAAGGTTGAAATCTTGCTTGATGCGTAAGGATATCATACATCGGAATGTTAGATTTATTGGAGTGTTTAAATGCCGGTAAGTAATCACCCAACGTAGCATCGAGTTTGAATTTTCCTTCATCATACAACTTCATTAATGAAGGTACTGAGGTGCTGATTTTTGTAACCGAGGCAAGGTCATACAAATCATCGAGCTTCACCTTTGCGCTATCGCTGTATTGTTGCAAACCGTAGGCTTTATAGAACACTACTTTTTTATCTTTCGCTACTAATATCTGACACCCCGGAATTGCATACGCATCCAATGCTTGCTTTACCAACGAATCAATTTTTGTATTCAACACTTTTGAATCCATCCCTGCATCTTCAGGCAACGTGTATTTGAAACGAATTCCACCTTTCACATCCAAGCCATCTCCTGATTTAAATTTAACACCAACACTCACTGGCAGGCGACCACTTGCACTGATGCCACCAAAAATCAATTGCGCTGAAAGTTCTTCCGCATTTATATTATCTTGATATGTTACCACCAATGTGTTAGCGTTCTCTATATCAATAATCTTATCCAGCACATACGGGTTTTTAAAAACTGTTAGTACAGCCTTCTTCATGTTAGAAAGCTCTGTAATCAATTTCGAAACCGATTCAGAAACATCAAGCTTATTCAAGGGACGCGAGCCTGTGTCGTGCAGTGAGGCAATGACCAAATTGTATTTCTTTAATTCTGTTCTAATCGAATCAATAATTTTATCACTGGCATCTTTCAGCACCACAAAGTGTTTCACTTTTGTGTATAAGTCCAACGACTTTTGAAAAGGAGTAATCGCATTGGCTGCGATGGAAACAGAAGCAACCGTAAGGGTATCCAACCGCTGCAGTGGAACCAAATCATGTTCGTTGCGCAATACCGTGAGCGAAGCCTCGGTGAGATTTCGGTTTAGCAATTTTGCCTCGATGGCATTCAAAGCTTTTGCTGCTCCAGTAGTTTCAAGTGTTTCTATTTTAGAAAGGCCAGTCCCATATTTTACTGCCAAAACCTTTCTGCAGCGCTCATCAATTTCTTTCTGACTAATCAAACCGTTCTTCACCGCCAACATTATTTCATCAATAGCACGTGGTACATCTTCTGTGAATTCTAACAAATCATTGCCTGCCAGTATCGCATCTTTATCAACCACACCAGGCGTGTGGCCGGCCGTAACACCTTTCATGTTCATAGCATCAGTAACAATGAGGCCTTGAAAATGTAATTCATTCTTTAATAAATCCGTGATAATTTTTTTTGATAATGTAGAAGGCCCAGGTGTAGGGTCCAATGATGGAACATTTAAATGCGCTACCATTATGCCGCCAATTCCAGCACGAATTAATTCACGAAACGGGTACAACTCAAGGGAATCCAATCGCTGGCGTGAATGATTGATTTGCGGCAATGCATAATGCGAATCAGTCCCTGTGTCGCCATGGCCGGGGAAATGTTTTGCTGTTGCCAGCACATTTTGGTCTTGCATCCCTTTCATATAGGCCGTTGCCTTCGTGGCCACTTCATATTTATTTTCACCAAACGATCTGTAATTGATGACTGGGTTTGCTGGATTGTTGTTGACATCGGACACCGGTGCAAAATTTACTTGAATGCCCGCCACTTTAAGTTGGCGTGCGACTTCTTTACCCATTTGATAAATCAAATCATTGTTTTGAATGGCGCCCAATGTCATCTGATAGGGAAAACTAATGGTACTATCGAGGCGCATGCCCAAACCCCATTCGGCATCCATAGCAATCAATAACGGAACCTTAGATGTTTTTTGATAACGATTAATGAGGCTGGCTTCTCTACTGGGTCCACCTTGAAAAAAAATGAGTCCACCGATTTTTTGTTCATCAATTAGTTTATTGATTTCCTTTTCATGTTGAGCGCCTTTGTTTGAAAAAGCAGCCACCATCAACAGTTGAGCAATTCGTTCCTGTGGGGTCAAGGTTTGGAGCACAGAATCAACCCATGGGTGATGCATGTATTTCAAGAACGGAACCGGAGTGTCTTGCGCTGATGATGAGAATACTATCGCTAACAAAAGAACCACCGTACCATATCTTAAATAATTCTTCATGTATTTGCTATTAGAAATTTAAATCATTGGATATCAGAAATAAAAAAATAACAAGTGAAAATAATGTTGATTGTTATTAAAACCAAACTATTCCCAGATGCTTAAAAAAGCAGACCCCCTCCCCAGAAATTTCCGAAGAGGGGGCTCCACTTAACCTTAACTTATAAGGTAACTAAATACACTTCGTCTATTTTGATAGACAAATGGGATTACCAACCTTCCGTCTGTGAAAGGATGTACCCCTTCTCACTATATTGGCTAATCTCGTTATTCCCTACCGGAGCTAAATAGACGCGATCAGTAAAGGGATCTCTATTGGAAACATTTTCAGGGATGTAATAGCCTACCATGTCAGCCGCGTTTGTTCCCGTGTACGTTACCACTGTGTTGTCTTGCTTTTTTACTTTTAGCTTGCCCACTTTAGATGGTACCAAAAATGATGGAAACTCGGCTTGAAAATCAACCCAAGGACCTAACAAAAGATCGGTGTTGGTAGCGCCATCCATGTTATTGATTTTCTTCCAACGCTTTAGATCCAGCAAGCGGGTATGCTCAAATACAAATTCCATTCTACGCTCTCTGCGAATTTCCCATAACAAAGCAGAAACGTCCGCATCTCGATCAGGATCATTGGGTAGTGATGCTAATGTTAAGGCTGCTGTTTTAGCTACACCTTTGCTAATAGCCGCTGCATCCAACGGACGATTACGAATAGCATTGATCGATGCATCAATATCAGATTGTGTTACGGCCGCACCTCCCATCGATCCGATCTCTGCTTTCGCTTCAACCCAGTTCAACACCACTTCTGCCAATCGCATAACCGGTGCATCATTGGTATTGGTGCTTGATCCGTATTGAGGAGGGTAACTACCCCCTGCGTAAGTAGGTCCAACCCGGTCGATAAACTTATCAGAATACAACAAGGTGGAAGACTGCGATCTAGGTACATCCCAAAATGTTGCTTCAAATCGTGAATCACGAGTGATGATCAGATTTCCAATATTAAATTTATCTGCATTCGTAACAGCAGAGGATTGATACGGCTGGCCATCTTTTGCAATAAATGATTTTATAAGATCAAGGTTCGCTGCGGCAGTCTGGCCTTCCGTAATATTAGAATAAGATCCAATACTATGTGTCACACCTGTGCTTGCATCGTATTGTCTATACATCATCACTTCAGTATTAGAAGCCAGGTTTTCTGATCCAAAAAGTGCTCTAAAATTACTTCCAAACGACCACTTGCCAGATTGCATGACGATATTGGCAGCTTCCACCGCCAAGCCCAAATATTTCTTTGCTTTCTCATTATCTCCTGCGTGATATTTCTGCCAAGTGCCTTCAAACAACATGAAACGTGAAATAAAACCAGCGGCAATATATTTGTTCAGGTATTGACTATTGCCAGCATCAGACAAACGCATATTTTGAAGTACATAAGTAAAATCATCAAAGACATTGTCCATAACCAATGCTCTGTCATCCCGGTCTTTGTATAATTCATCAAGTTCCTTATCTCCTAATTCGTGGTCATAGTAGGGTACATCACCAAAAACACTCACCAATCGGCTATATTCATAGCCTCTAAAGAATCGAGCTACTGCGCTCCAATGGTTATAGGTCTCATCATTGATATACGTTCCCTTCATACCCTCTATTCTATCCAAGAATAAATTGGATTTACGGACCCACGCAAAGTCCCAGGTTGGCCCGCTATAAGAGTCTAACCAAGTGGCAACTTCACTAGTAGATGATCGGGATGCAGGTGCCTGTATTTCAAAATTGGACTGCCTGCCCGAGGAGGTCAAATCATCAGAAAAAGTGTAGCCCCGCATTGGGGTATAGTCAACTGTAAAGCCACTGTTGTACCCATTAAAATAATTGGTATAAAAACCATTGGCAAAAAGCCTAAGGTTATTCTCCGACACCCAATAGGTCTGATCATTGAGCTGTGTCAATTGTGGTCTGTCCAAGAAGTCATCACAACTACTAAAAACAAACATTACTAAAAGAATAATTAAATATTTTTTCATAATTTTTTTACTGTTTAGAAGCTCAATTGAATTCCCATTGCTACACTTTTGAATGTTGGTATACCGACTCCGGTGCGTCCTAAATTATAATTAGTAGAATTCCACATCGAATATCCTGAAATTGCTTCCGGATCAATCGGCAATCCTCCAAGATGATCGAATGTTAGGATGTTTTCCAGCGATCCATACACGCGTAGTTTGGTAATTTTTGCTTTCATCGTTAACGCTTGTGGTAATGTGTAGCCAAACGTGATATTCTTGATTCTGAGGTAAGACATATCAAGTAAGTATTGAGTTTGAGGTTGCATATTATATCCCGTACTGCTACCTCCCATGTTATAGGGTCTTGGATAGAAGGCATCCGTGCGATCTTCACGCCAGAAATCTCCTACGATCGCTTGTGGTGCGGCTCCGTCTGAAGCTTGGAATCCTGGGATTGCTAAGAATCCATTTCCCCACACTTCACGTCTGCCAACCCCTTGAAGGAAGAGGTTAAAATCAAAGCCTTTGAAATTGGCCCCTGTTCTGAAACTGTATTCAAATCGAGGTGTTGAATTTCCGATTATTTTCATGTCACCATGACTATCTAAAGTAGCGTCACCATCATTGATAAGGCCGTCTCCATTCGTGTCTTTGTACTTCACATCACCTGGTCCAAATCTAAAATTACCACCTTGCAATTCATTTTGAGTAGCTCCATTATCATCTGACAATTGGTTGATGGTAACACCGTCAACCACAGTAGTCATTAAGTTACCACTTCCATCATACACAAAGTCATCGGCTTGATACAACCGATCTGTTTCATATCCCCAAATTTCACCATAGGTTCTGCCTACATAGTTTGAGTAAATTCCTTCAGCGCTTCCGTAGCGGGTAATCTTCGTTACTGCATCAGCAAAGGTTGCAACAAAATTGATTTGCAGTCCACTCGCAAACTCATGCACATAATCAAGTTTAAGTTCAATGCCTTTGGTTTGTAAATCACCAAGATTGCTTTTTGGCGCTCCCGTTCCGAAGGTTGCGGGAATTCCCTCTTGCGGAACAATCATATTTTGGGTCTCGCGTTGAAACCAATCAAAGGAAAGCCCTAATGCACCTTTTAATACTCGTGCATCAACACCAAAATCCAGCGTGGCGATATTCTGCCAGGTGATTGATTGTGACACAGAAGGAGGGGTTCCGAATTGGTAAAGTTTTGAATTACCAATAACCCAGTTATTGAATGAACCGGTCATCGTGGGGACATAAAGATCATTTCCAACGGATTGATCTCCAATGCTACCCCAGGAGCCGCGTATCTTAAGATCGTTCAAGAAACTTTTACTCCAATCCATAAACGATTCCTGATTCAATCTCCAACCTGCTGAGAACGAAGGAAACCATCTCCACTTTAAATCATCAGGAAACTTTGAGCTTCCATCGTATCGTAGGTTTGCTTCGAGTAAATACTTCTCTCTAAAATTGTAGTTCACGCGACCAAAAAATCCCAATTGAGAATCCCAATATTCATTCCCACCAACTGTAGGGGTTCCCGTTGCAAGTGAGAATTGAGGATTTGAATAATCTGTTAACTGCGTAAGTTGAGACCAATTATTTGCAAGCTCATATCCAACTCTATTCATCCCCAGCATAAACCTGAGGTTTTGATTTTCATCTAAATTCAGATCGTAGGTTGTGAACAAATTGATCGTATTCCATTTTTCGTTTTGTGCCATACGGTAAACATGATCCGGATTTGCTCCTGACCCTGTATAAGTCAGGTAATTCAATTGATATCCAGGTAGCGCACCTGGGTCAGTGGATGATACCACTTGGCCAGCATCATTTACATAAATCCGGTTACCATTTCCATCCAATTTAGGCACAGCAGCACTCCAGGAATCTCTTGCGGTGAATCGCGTTCCCGGGTTTTTATTAATAAACTCCTGATTAGCATGTGTGTAATCAAATTTAATTGTCCATTCTTTTGTTGGAGTTATTGTAAATCCACCATTGAGACTCGTATAATTTGTTTCTTGAAATGCGGTATTAGCGGCAGCGACTTCCGAAGCCGGGCTTCTTATCGGATCCCCATCCTCGGTGGTCATGGGGTAGGTGGCTGCCCAACGATATAAGTATAACCAAGGGTCAGCCGTTGTGGAACTGGTGGCGTATGGATAATTCTTGGTTCGGTTTGAAAAGATGGTTCCCGCATTAATCTTCAACCATTTATTTACTTCTGTTCCTAGTTGAATTGATCCGTTATATCGTTTAAAATTATCTTCTTTTGCGGCTTTGTTCATACCACTTTGGTCCATAATACCGAAGCCTAGATTATAATTAGTTTTCCCCGTTAATCCACTCACTGATAAATTGTGTATTTGTGTAGGTGTCCACTCCTTAATCATGTAATCATAGGGATCATACATTCGCAAACCAATTTTGCGATTACTAGCATCCACGTACCAATCACGCCCGTAAAGCATGGGGTCGTTTGGTTTTACAGAACCTGCATAGTTTTGTTGCCAATCCAATGCTTTTTCATAGCCCTCACGCGTAACATTCCAGAATGCACCCGTACTAACTGCGCCAACACGTTCAGCTGCCAGCAATGAATATTCCATCGCATCAATTCCGCCCATTTCCATTTTCTTAGAAATATTCTGGAAAGAGAGATTTCCTGAATAGGAAACCTTTATACTTTCATTCTTTGCACCTTTCTTTGTGGTTATCAAGATAACTCCAAACGCAGCTTTAGCACCATATATTGACGCTGATGCTGCATCTTTCAATACAGAAATCGACTCGATATCATCCGGGTTTACTAATTGAATTGAAGGGATCTGAACATTATCCAACAGGATCAGCGGTGCGGATCCTCCCTCAAACGAACCAATTTGACCTCGAATTTTCATCAAAGGATCAGATCCAACCTCTCCACTAGGGATTACAATATTCAAACCAGGAGTAGAGCCTTGCAGGCCTCGGCCAATATCCGCTATTGGTCTTGATTCCAGTACTTTCATGTCTACCGAAGCCACGGCACCTGTTAGGTTTATTTTCTTCTGACTTCCGTAACCAATAATCACTACCTCTTGGAGACTTGAAACACTCTCTTTCAAGGATATAGTAAGTTCCTTTGTACTGCCGACCGTTTGTTCATACGATTCCATGCCCACAAATGAGAAAATTAAGACATCAGTCGGTTCTGCGTTGATAGCAAATTTACCGTTGGCGTCAGTCACTGTCCCTTCTGCCTTACCTTTAAGGACAACAGTAACACCCGGGATCGGAGTATTATCTGTAGCACTCAAAACCGTACCGGTGACGGTATTGCCTTGTGCTAAAAGTGAACTATGGATCAGGATTAACCCTACTATCCATAAGAAACAATGTAAAGTTTTTTTCATAGCATTTATTTAGGTTATTGGTGGTTCTTAGCGTTGATGATCACTGTATTTTTATCCATAAAAATTATTAGGTTAGATTTTTAGTTTTTAGCAATTATCAAATTTTCTTCATTTAAGAGAGAATTCCATCCCTGAAAATGGTGATTTGAGAAATTCACTGAAATCGTTTGAAATGCTTGGAAAAGAGGAATATGGACACCCCGTAGCCAGTCGCTGGTTAGTAAACTGCCGAGGGGAGTTGGTTCGAGAATAGTTGAGGAAATACTAATAGAGTTATCGGAAACTCAATCAATCTTAATTTCTCCTTTACGTCCACGCGTTTTAATCCGCCATGATTGACCAGGCTTACTTTCATTGTGGAGCCTATCGAGCGCGGTGATGGCGTACGTATAGTGTTTTCCTTTTACTACCGTAACATCCTTCCAAACCTGCGTTGCATAGGGTATACGTTGAACAATGGCTTTTATGTTTTTTGGATTTTCGAAATCAATATCTGTTTTATCATCAAAACGATAGACAGCATAATATGAACTGGCCGATATAGTTGAATCGCTCCAAATGATCTCAACGCCATTGCCTTGTGATCCATTTATATTATTTATGATAGGTGGCGGTGGTGTCTCCCCATTAATCCAATCCATCTTCGGTATGAGGGCGGGGTAAGGATAAACCTTCCGCATTTTTTCATTCACATTTTCTTTATCATTTAAGAAAATCTTTGCGCTGAAGTACATACTCCCCTTTACATTTTCATAGGAACGATTCAAGTTAATTTGATTGATGATTTCATTGGGATCTTCCCAACCTTTTTGGGCAACACGGTATATACCCTGACCAATGTACAGGTGCTTTCCATACGAATGATTGGCCCACCATTTTACAAGTGTCGTATAATCAGCTTTATCAAAACCGATATACCAATAAAGTTGGGGCGTTATGTAATCGATCCACCCTTCTTTCAACCAGGTCAAAACATCGGCATACAAGTCATCATAATTAGTTTGTCCTGCTTGCGTATCTGATCCATCGGCATCTTGATCCTTGTTTCGCCACACACCAAATGGGCTGATTCCAAATTTTACATGGGGTTTCTCTTGCTTGATACGTGCTGATAATTCCTTCACAAAATAATTTACGTTGTCCCTTCTCCAATCGCCCTTACTTTTAAAACGAAACATCCCATAATCCATGTAAGAGCAACTATCCGGAAACTCCACATTGGCAATACGATACGGGTAGAAGTAATCATCAAAATGTACGGCATCCAAATCGTAATGCTTAACGGTTTCCAAAATGGCTTCTAATACATATTCCTGTGCTTGCGGATTGCCCGGATCGTAATACCGCTTGCCACCGTACGCTAGAAACCAATCGGGGTTTTTATTGAGCGGATGATTATCAATCAAGGTATCGGTTTCATTTGCGCTGGCACGATAGGGATTGAACCATGCATGAAATTCCAATCCGCGCAAATGGGCTTGTTCAATCATAAACGCCAATGGATTGTAATACGGTTGTGGATATTGTCCTTGTGTTCCCGAAAGATATTCAGACCAGGGTTCGTAGGATGAAGGATAAAATGTGTCTGCCATTGGCCGTACTTGAACTACTACGGCATTCATCCCTATACGTTTCAATGTATCCAGTATTCGAACATATTCTTCTTGCTGCTGATGGATGCTTAAATTCTTTCGTGATGGCCAATCGATGTTGGCTACTGTGGCTATCCATGCTGCACGAAGTTCGCGTTTTGGATAGGGCTGAGCTTGTGCGATGCTGAAACTGAATACGAGTAAAAAAAGAATTAGAACGACTGGGTAAGTTCGATTCATTTTGCGCTTTTCCTAATTTCGGAATTAATAAGATGGAATGTTAACCGCATGGTATTGAATCAATCCTTCCATGGGTTGCTGCACTACCATGTCGATGGAGATTCCCATTTCGTCTGCCACTTCATAAAGATATTTTTTGAAATTATGGGCTATGGAGCCTGAGAATCTCACATGAGGATCTTTATGTGCATAGCATAACACATTGTATTCAAAAAACCTTTTAAAATTACTGATGATCACCGCACGACATTGAGGCTCTTCAGCATACTTCAGTAGAAAGGGAGCGAATGTCGCGAGGAAACGATTGGGCATTGGCTTGTTGTAAATACGATCCAAAATTTCCGTACTCTTCATTTTAAAAGTATCGAAAAAATCGCCATTGATGGCAGCTGGAAGTTTCTCCTGTAAAAGAAGGGAAAGAAAATCTTTTCCCAGCACACTACCCCCTCCCCAATCAGTAAGCAGGTATCCCAGGGAGGGAATATTTTCAGTTATCACTTTTCCATCGTAAACACAGGAGTTGGCACCGGTTCCTAATATGCAAGCAATACCACTTTCATTTTTTAATAAGCTTCGGGCTGTTCCCAAAATATCACCGGCCACTTCACACACTTTTACATTCAGTGAAGTCACAATAGCATGTTTAACTTCTGTTGCTTTTATATGATGACCGCACCCAGCACCGTAAAAAAAAACATTTTCGACATTTAGCGCAATTGGCTTAATGAAACGATCCAACACCTCGATAATCTTTCCTTGCGAAACGAAATAAGGATTAAGTCCCTGTGTATGCACACTTGACAAGACTTTTGTCTCCTCATTTATCAACCTCCATTCTGTCTTTGAAGATCCGCTGTCCGCAATCAACACCATATGCAATTTTTCATGTCAGGCATCAGGTCAGAAACTTAATGCTAAAACAAATATTGTGTTATTTGGAGAGTAGAGCATCCCCGAAAATGGGGATTTGAAAGAATCACTGTATTAACCGTTCCTACTCAATCTTTTATACTCTTTTTGCCGCGCCAAGCGAAATGCGACACTTGTTGCAAAAAGAATATAAAAAATCAAAAGCCAAATATGCCTGCCTGCCGAAGTGCCTCATAAAGGCATGGCTTCCACGCACATGCTTTTTCATCAATGACATTTGAACTGCCTTAAACTCCTGCGATTCTCCTTTTGTACTCTGCCAATGCATCATCCAACCGTTGCTTTGGTGAATTACTTCCCGGAGCATTGTGCGAAGGATGGATAAAAAGTTTAACACCACGGTCCGCCAATATTTCAGCCACTGTGGTAACGGTCATCCATACACACGTAATAAAAGCCATGGTGGAGATAGGGCCCACCTTATCTTCATGGTTCTTCAACGTAACTGAAGCATCCGCAAGTGGGGCACATGAATCCACTACCAAGTCAGCGATATCAAAAATAGTTTTACCACACGAGTGTCTGGTTGTTTTTCCTTCTGCTTCAGAAGCTGATCCAAAGGCAATAACTTTCATCCCTCTCTTTTTTGCTTCCAGCGCCACATCAATATTCACATTGTTGATGCCTGTGTGCGAAAATATCCACATGGTATCACGCGGATCGAAGTTGTACCCTTTCATGATTTCAACTCCATACCCTTCCGCACGCTCCAGGAACAAGAATTGATGAACACCCATTTCACCGGTAATGCGCGTAAAAAAAGTTAACGGTAATTCAATCATCGGGTGAAACCCTACAAACCCACCGATACGCGGATACATTTCTTCAATAGGAATAGTGGCATGTCCACAACCAAAGGTGTGTACCCATCGGCCTGCTTCAATACTATCGGCCATGATCTCTGCAGCCTTGCGAATATTATCAAGTTGGGTCTCTTCGATTTTCGACATTACATCGCGCGCGTTGTTAAGCCATTGTTTTGCTAGCATTTGATTTATTGGTTTTAAGTTTAAGTTTATTGAAAATGATTATTGTGAGCACAAACATTAATGTAGAGAGGACAAGGGAAAGCGTTGTAAGCCGACTGATGCCATACTGCTCTACCAACAATCCCATTCCATAATTCAAAAGTATATTGCCGGTTAGCGCGATGGAGATCACAATACTGAATGCCGTACCTGAAACATCTTCATACTTTGTACCTACCAGCCCAAGCATCACCGGAAATCCGGCTGCGAGCCCGGCCCCCAGTAACAGCAACCCGGCAACAGACATGGCGTAAGCGATTGTAAAGTGCAGCAACAGCACTCCCCCAACTAAAAGCAAAATGGAAATCAATATCATTACTTTTGCCTCAATCTTACGCAACAGGCTTCCTAACACCAATCGCATTACGGCCATGCCAGCTACATATAATGTTAATGCATAAAGTGCTTTACTAATAACTACATCGTTGATTTCCACCAGGTAAGTAGTTGTCCAATTGTTAATGATCGCTTCAAACCCACTTTGACAAAAAAGAAAAAAGGAGATCACCAATAACAAGTCATCCTTCAACAACTGGAACACACGCGAAGAAGGAACTCCTTGTGCCAACTTTGGCTTTGGAAAATTGATGGCCATGAAAATAATGGAAAACAAAACCGCCAAATATCCGGCATACGAAAGCACGGTTTGGTAGGTGGTTCTACCTTCTTGTAAACCGAGTATAAAAGGCATCCCCAATGCGCCTATGGCAAAGAAGACACCAAGGATACTTAAGTTCGCACCTTTGCTCTCACTAGTGATGTCAGACACAACACCATTGGCAGCACCATTGATTGCCCCTCCTCCTACCCCAAAAAAGAATACACTGATTTTTAAAACCATAAGCGAAGGCGCGAAAGCAATTCCTTCAAGGCCAATGAAAATTGCCAGCGATGATACAATAAAAATAATCTTATAACCAAAGCGATCGGCAACAGGGCCAAACAATAAGGAGCCAGCAAGAATACCGAAAGGCAGAATAGAGAATAGAGTTCCGGACGAAATAGCGTCAAGGTTAAATTGCTGTTGAATGTCTATGGTTACTGATCCAAGTGTGATAAGTGTAACTCCAAACAACAACATGCCCAGGCATGCCGAAAAGAAAACAAAAGCATGGGTGCCTGTGTTTTTCATATTTTGTTTGTGTTTTTTAATGCCAGATATCCTGCTCCATACACAGCAGCATTTGCCCCCAATACAGATTTTTCAAAATCAACTTTGGTGATGCTGATAGGTTGCGCCCATTTTGTCGCTTCTTCTTTTATCTTGTCAATAAATTTGTCGGCTGGGCCAAAGATACCCCCACCAAAAATTATTTTACGGGGATTGAAAATACTCACCAGGTTTGCCGAGGCCATCCCCCAATAGGTAATGCATTCTTTAATTACAATAGCGGCTAACTTGTCATTCTTTTCATACGCATTAAAAACATGATGTGCTTTTAGTTGGTCGGGGTGAACATCCCGCAAGATTGATGGCTCATCATTGGATTGAAGAATTTTCAAAGTTAACCGCGGCATGCCTTCGCCCGATGCATAATGTTCAAAACATCCGCAGGAGATGTACTTGCTTTCAAATGGTTTACGCAATGCCATCCATCCAATGGCACCAGCAATATCATCTGCACCCCGAAGCAAATTTCCATTTACAACAATCCCTGCACCGATACCGGTACCCACAGCCATAAAGATCACATCCTCGCAGTCTTTGGCATTACCCTACCATTGCTCACCAAAAATACTGCAGGCCCGATCGCTATCGATACTTACATATCGATCTCCGCTTACATACTTAACTTCTTTCATTAGCGGGTAATCATCCCAGCCCGAAATATTGGGAGCCCATACAGTACCCGACTTTTGTCGGCTAATTCCAGGTATAGAAATACCTATTGAATCAATCGTGTAATCTTGAATATACTTTTCAACCTGAGTAGTTATGAGACGGCCAACCATCTGACCGGTTGCCTTGTTTAGTAGCACTGTATCATGGCAGAGAATTTGCCCGGTAGCAGAAAAAACAGCTATTGCTATTTTTGTTCCACCTAAATCCAATGCGAGTAGTGCCATGAATTTATTTTTCTGCGTTGAAAATATAAAGCTGTTCCACCGCGATCTTATTTATATTCTTATGAGCTAACATAAGGCATGACGATTTCAAAACTCATTGAGTCAGAAATTCAATGATAGCAACAAATATTGTGTTATTTGGAGCGTAGAGCATCCCCGAAAATGGGGATTTGAAAGAATCACTGTATTAACCGTTGCTTGTATGCGTTGTTGATCAATTCAGCTGTATTGCGTGCCTTTAATTTATACAACAAATTTTTGCGGTGTGTTTCTACCGTATTTTTACTAATAAACAATTTTTCACCCATTTCCTGAGTAGTGAGGCCGGAAGCAATGCATTCCAATACGTCCTTCTCCCGATCGGATAGTTTTTCTGTATGTTGGCGGGTTTGCGATGGGTTTTTCATAAACCCGTTCAGTAGTGTATTACTGACTTCTGTTCCTAAATAGTTTGAACCCGATTGTATTGTGTTAATTGCTTCTATTAAATTTTCCTTGCCCGTGTTTTTAAGGATATAGCCCATTGCCCCTGCTTTCAGCATATCGGCAATGTAGTCTCTATCGTTGTACATGGAAAGGCCAAGTATTTTAATAAAGGGATGCAGTTTCGATAATTCTTTTGAAGCTTGAATACCATCCATTACAGGCATGTTGATATCCATAATCACCAAATCAACGGCTACTGTTTTGCAATGTTCCAAAACCTCCTTACCATTCTTAGCTTCTCCCACTACACATATTTCCTTCTCATCTTCCAACAACGACTTTAGGCCATCCACAAACATTTGGTGATCATCTGCAATAAGAATATTAGTCATCGTTTCATTGATTATCGTCAGTTAAAGTAAGTAATAAAAATTAATAGGTGAAATGAATTTACAAATTCGCCATAATTACTAATCCGATAATGGAGATTTAGCTCGCTAACGGGGGTTTGTTGTAAAAAGCGAAAAGATCACCGACTTCTATTTTACTACTTCTGCCCAATACGCCATCATAATAATGGAACCTGCTGTACCATCCATGGTTGGTTCATTGGTGGAATAATCACCCATATCATCGTGATAAACCACATAGTTATTCTGAAGATGAGCAAACTCATCCGGATTGTATAGTACTAATCCTTTGAGAGAACCAAATATACTTTTGAATATAGGACCATCAACAAGTCCTCCAGGCACCATTTTCTTCTTCAATGCCCAAATGCTTGTATGTACATCTTCAGGATATTCACCCTGTTCAGGAATACCCGTAAACATGGATGTTCCCCACGGATTGCGCCCTAATAACCAGTCGCGCTGATTGATCAGAAATTGGTGATACGCTTTATCCCCAGTCATTTTTTCATATAAAATTATCTGCGTATTCAAACTTGTTATCAGGTTATTTGAGCACCAGATAAACGGAACTCCAACACCAAATGGATTAGTCCTACTTTTTTTGAAAGTATAGTCAATTCCATCTTTATAATAATTCGCCAACGTATCCTGAAAATTTTTATCCACGACACTAAACAATGAATAATGACCAAGATTAATAAACGGATAATATTGGTAATGCGCAGCAGAGTCTTTGTTCATCCAGCCTATTGTGTTGGCTTCGCGTGCATATTGTTTTGCTTCTTTCAAATATTTAATGTTATTCGTCAACTTATAAAGTTCAGCAGCCCCCCACTCCATGTCATCCGTCCAGGTTTCTTCATTGTACCGATAGGGTGCACCATACGAGTTACCTTGTTGAAATCCTTCATGCTCCCTCCCCAATTGATAAAGTGTTTTTGCTGCAGCCGCACATTGATTGGAAAAAAGTGTGTCCCTGAGATGTTCTTTCCAGATTCGCGAACCTTGTGCTAATACCGCAGCTGATCGGCCTGCTAAATTTGCTAACCCAGTTGCAATGCTTTTGTGCTCTCGAAGTCCTTGTGGCGAGCCTGTTGCAAAGTATGCTACGCGATAACTATTCTTTCCCCAACCATAATTTGAATTATCCTGGTCGGGCATTTTCCATCCATAATGATCTCGGTCATCTGCCACCTGATGGATAAGTTGGTCTGGGGTTACATGAAGTTTTAAAATCCAATCGAGCCCCCATTTGGCTTCGTCCAGCACATCTGGAATTCCATTAGGAAAGGGTTGGCCCAGGGCATTGGTAATATCTTCAAAACGGTCGGGATAAAGTTCATAGGCAGTCAACATATGACCGGTGGCATAGCTTGCGGTAATCAAATATTTAAGTTGATCACCCGCATCATGCCAACCTCCACTCGCATCTACATAAGTTGAGTCGGGCATGTTGCCGTAAAAAGAACGGCCATCACGTTGATGACAAACCATGTCGAGGTAGGGATTATATCCACATCGTTGTTGGCGCATAAATTCCAGAAGGTGTTCGGCATGAGAGGTGTATGCAGACTTTGCGATGGAGAATGGTTGTGAGGCAATCCCCGACTTCTGGCCTTTCAAAAAATAATCTCCTTCTTCCTGTATGGAAGTAAAGTCCAATTCATAGTAATAATCGAAAGCTCCCCATCCCTTTTGTTTGGATTTTAAAATCTTAAACGTTGACACTTTAGTTTCATTACCTTCTTTAATCAAATCAAATTTTTCACTTATTGTCTTTTTAGAGAACACTATGGCCACTTTTTCTTCATTAGGCAGATAGCCTACTTGATTGACTCGAATATAAAAATCAGCGGGTTGTGCCCAGACCAAGAAGGAGCTGCACGTTATTAGGATAAATAAAGTAAACTTTAGCATGGGTAATATCTTTTAATTTAATAGTTCATCTATCCTGGTAAATGTGTAGCCTCTGGATTTCAACTCAGTAATCAACTTTTCCAACTGAAAATAAAATTTGTCTGTTCGCTTAGGAGCAGTGCCAATATGACTAAGTAAAATAAATCCGTTTAATCCATTTTTATTTATTTGTTCGTATCCCAGTATGCTATTATAAATTATTTCACTACTCCTATAGTTTGGCATATCGGGTGTTGTATAATCAGCATGCGATAGTGTGCCGTGCGTAAAATTAATTAATTGAAGTCCCTGCGTTTTTGTCCATGAACTTATGGTATCATTATACCACTCATAGGGTGGTAGAAAATAGTGCGCTTCCTGTTTATTGATCCCAAACCGTTCCATCTCTCGATAGTTAGCTGCAATATCCTTGACAAACTCTTGTTGGGTAATTAATAAACTATCTCGTTTGGCCCAATCACAATAGAGCACGTGCTGATCCGAATGTGCTCCCACATAATGATTGCTTTTAACTAAAGACTGGATGATAGACTGAAAGTTTGGGTTGCGATAGAAGTTACCCGTAAAAAAGAATCCAGCGAAAACATTCTGTTTCTTTAACTGAGTGATTATTTGAACCGCCCCATCTGCATATTCATCACCGGTAAAAACCAGGGCGATTTCCTTACTACTCGTTTTGCCTCTCGTAATCGCCCCATGAATACATTCGAATTTTTCACATTCAGTTTTCAATGTATCTGTGGCAACATCAGCGGTTACCCTACTTACATAACTTGCGTTGATGAAACAGATTATCAAACTACTTAATATAAACTTCTTCATTTCCTTGATGCTCTGTTATTAAGCGTGTACCAATGTTTGTAAATCATTCCATGAGCGTGCCGCTACAATATCTTAATGTACAAAACCATTCGCCAAATGTTATAAACAAATATTATGTTGTTTGATGAAAAATCCCTCCCTGAAAACAGGGATTTAAGAAATCTAATGATTGAAATAGGGTAGTTTATATTGATGACATTGATCCTGATGATCCGTTTTTAATTTCTTGATGATACCCAGGCGGTATTGTGCTGCACATTCTGCTATGACTTCAAATAGAACTCATACTCGGTTATGCATTGAAAGTTCACCTCACCAAGTGACATCTGCAGAGATTCAGAGGCTGGAGATTTCTGCTGAGAATGATACCCGATATGAGCGGCATTGAATTGTGTAAAGAAGCTCTATGCGTCAGTATTTATAATTGGTCTCAGCCCCTTTAATCAACAAGCCATTATCAGAAATATGATGGATAACGGAGCGTCCGATTATGTATTAAAAAATGCCACCAAAGAAGAGTTGCTGGCGGCCATCCAAAAAGTAATGAAGGGCGATACCTATTTTAGTTGGGAAGCCGTTGAATCCTTAAAGGACACGGAGAGCAAAGCTCCTTGTAATAACCAAACGAGAAAAAGAAGTTTTAAAACTCATTGCCGAAGGACTTACCAATGCGGAGATCTCAGAAAAGCTTTTTATTAGTGTTCCTACTGTAAATACCCACCGCAAAAGTTTGCTGGAAAAATTTGAAGTAAAAAATCCGCCATGCTTCTTGGGAAGGTTTACAGGATGGGCCTTTTATAAAGTGTGTCAACCGTCATTTCCTTCTTTGCCCTTCCACTCAGCACCAATTAAAGTCTTTCGTTCAAGGA